>NZ_JBHUUP010000018.1:0-58302 GCF_042670945.1 Cellulosimicrobium sp. NPDC057127 | reverse complement strand
GCACCCTCCGGGGTGCCCCGCGCGTCGTCGTCCCCGGCCGGTCGGCGGGCATGCCTCCCGCCCACCGGCCGGGAGCCTGTCACCCCGCCGTCGTCTCCTGCGCGGGGACCTGCGGCGCCGCCGGAGCGGCCCGCGCCGGCGCGGGAGCGCCGGCCCCTGAGAAGGGCTGGGACGGCGCCGCGAGGGGGCGGCGCGGCGCGAACCAGCGCGCGGTGGCCTGGACGACGGGGCCGACGCCGAGCGCGTACAGGAGCGTGGCCCACCCGAGCGTGCCGCCCAGCGCCCACCCGACGGCGACGACGACGACCTCGATCGCCGTGCGCACGACGCGTACCGAGCGGCCCGTGCGGGCGACGAGCCCGGTCATGAGGCCGTCCCGGGGGCCCGGACCGAGACGCACCCCGAGGTAGGCCGACGTCGCCAGCCCGTTGAGCAGGACACCGCCGACCGCGAGCGCGACGGACGCCGCGACGCCCGGGGCGGGCACGAGCAGCTCGACGAGCGCGAGGGCCGGGTCGATCGCGAGCCCGATGACGACGACGTTGGCCAGGGTGCCCCACCCCGGCCGCTGGCGCAGCGGGATCCATGCCAGCAGCGCGAGAGCGCTCAGCGTGACGACGACGACGCCGAACGGCAGCCCGGTGCGTCGCACGATCCCCTGGTGGAGCACGTCCCACGGCATGCCGCCCTGCCCGGCGTGCAGGAGCATCGCCATGGACGAGGCGTAGCCGAGGAGGCCGAGGAGGAGCTGGAGGGTCCGGCGGGTCGGTGACATGTCCGCCATCCTGCGGGCACATTGGCCTCGACATCCATAGCCAATCCGAGGACAGTGGACGCATGCCGCTCGACACGACGCCGCGCGCCGCCGGTGGCGCCGCGGCGGGCACCGGCCTCGACGTGCACCGCCACCTCTCCCCTCCCGCCGCGGTCCGTCTCCTGGGACGCTGGCACGCCGGCGGGCCCGCGTACGTCGCGCTCGCCGACGCCGTCCGCGCCGCCGTCCTCGCGGGCACGCTCGCGCCCCACACCCGGCTGCCGTCCGAGCGCGACCTCGCCGCAGCGCTCGGCGTCTCGCGCACCACGACGGCCGCCGCCTACCGCCGCCTGCGCGAGCTGGGCTTCGCACGCTCGCGCACGGGGGCGGGCACCGTCGTCGTGCTCCCGGACGGCGGCCGGCGACGTCCTGCCGCGCGGACAGCGGGCGGGGACGTACCCGCCGGGACACCGGGCGACGGGACGCCCGTCGACCTGGCCGACCTGTCGCAGGCGACCTCGGCGGCGCCGTCGGGACTGCACGCGGCGTACGCCCGCGCGCTGGAACGCCTGCCCGCGTACCTGGGCGACGGCGGCTACGAGCCCTACGGCGTCGCCGCCCTGCGCGAGGCGGTCGCGGCCCGCTTCACCGAGCGCGGCACACCGACGGGGGCGGACCACGTGCTCGTCACCACGGGCGCGCAGCACGCCATCACGACGCTCGCCACGACCCTCCTGCGCCCGGGCGACCGCGTCGTGGTGCAGTCGCCCACCTACTACCACGCGATGGAGGCGCTGCGCCGCGCGGGGGCACGCCTCGTCCCGCTGCCCGTGGGGCGGGGCGGGCCCGGTGCGACGCCCGGCTTCGACGTCGAGCTCTTCGAGTCCACCCTCCACCAGGTCGCGCCGCGGCTCGTCTACCTCGTGCCGGACTTCCACAACCCCACCGGCTACACGCTCACTGCCGCGGAGCGCGCCGGCGTGCGGGAGGCCGCGGCGCGCCACCGCGTGACCGTCATCGGTGACGAGACCCTGACGGACCTCGCGCTCGACGCTCCACCGGACGCGACGGACGACGTCGCCCCACCGCTCGCCGGGGACGGCGCCTCGCCCCACGTCGTGACGGTCGGCTCCGCGTCGAAGTCGTTCTGGGGCGGCCTGCGGGTCGGGTGGGTGCGCGCCCACCCCGACCTCGTCGCGCGGCTCGCCCGCACGCGGCAGTCGGCGGACATCGCCACCGCCGTGCTCGAGCAGCTCGCCGTCGTCGAGCTCCTGCGGGAGCGCGGCGCGGTCCTCGCCGAGCGCCGCGCCGCCCTGCGGGCGCAGCGCGACCTGCTGTGCGGGCTCCTCGCGGACGCCGTGCCGGACTGGCACGTGCCCGTCCCGGCGGGCGGCCTGTCCCTCTGGGCCGATCTCGGCGCGCCCCTCGCGCACGCCGTCGCGGCAGCGGCCGCGGCGCAGGGCGTGCTCGTCAACGCCGGGCCGACGTTCACGCCCGACGCGAGCTCGACCGACCGGCTCCGCATGACGTTCTCGCGGCGCCCCGAGGACCTCGAGCGGGCCGTACCCCGGCTCGCCGCGGCGTGGTCGCGCGTGCAGGGCTGACGTCGCGGACGACCGGGGTCAGCCGGCGCGCAGCTCCACGGGGGCCGTCGCGAGCGCGCCGTCGTGCAGCAGCCGCGCCACCACGGCGCCCGACGCCGCGAGGGACCGCCACGTCTCGCCGAGCCACTGCTCGGCGTCGAACTGCGTCGTGAAGACGGGGCTCACGGGCGCCGCGAGCGGTCGGCCCTCCGCGTCGTCGAGCTCCCAGACCCACTGCGGGCGGATCATCGCTGCGTGCCCTCCCCTGCCGTGCCGGTGGCGCCGGCCCTCGCGTCGTCGCCCGAGCGGGTGCTCGTGCCCGTGCCGCTCGCGCCGGCCGCGTCCGCCCCGAGGTGCAGCCGCGGCTCCGGGTGGCGCACGAGCGAGCGGTTGATGCGCGCGGCCCAGAACGGCCCCTGGTAGAGGAAGCCCGTGTATCCCTGGACGAGATCCGCACCGGCGTGCAGGTAGTCGCGCGCGTCGTGCGCGGTCGTGATGCCGCCGACACCGATGATCGCGCGCCGGGCGCCGAGGCGCTCGCGCAGGCGCGCCACCACCGCCAGCCCGCGCGGACGCACCGGCGGGCCGGACAACCCTCCCGGACCGCGGTCGTGGTCGACGGTGGTGTTCACGGCGACGACGCCGTCGAGGTCGAGCTCGTCCACGAGGTCGGCGACCGCGTCGACGTCGGCGTCGGCGAGGTCCGGGGCGATCTTCACCAGCAGCGGCACCCGGGGCAGGCCGGCCGATCGCGTCGCGACGTCCGCGGCCTCGCGCACCGCGACGAGGATCGGCCGCAGCGACTCGACCTCCTGCAGGTCCCGCAGTCCCGGGGTGTTCGGGGACGACACGTTGACCACGAGGTAGTCGGCGAACGGGGCGAGCAGGCTCGCGCTCGTCGCGTAGTCGCCCGCCGCCTCCGCGGCCGGGGTGACCTTGGTCTTGCCGATGTTGGCGCCGACCAGGACGGCCCGCCCGGCGGACGTCGAGCGCAGCGCCTCGAGCCGGCGGGCCGCCGCGGCAGCGCCCTCGTTGTTGAAGCCCATCCGGTTGCGCACGCCCCGCACGTCGAGCTCGCGCCACAGGCGGGGCCGCTCGTTGCCGGGCTGGGCGTGCGCGGTGACCGTGCCGACCTCGACGAACGCGAACCCGAGCATCGTCAGCCCCCGCACGCCGCGCGCGTCCTTGTCGAACCCGCCCGCGAGCCCGAACGGTGCGGGGAACACGCGCCCGAGCACCTCGACGCTGCCCGGGCCGCCCGCGCCACGCCCGAGGTACGGCGCGAGCGCACCCTGCACGACGTCGCGCAGCAGCGGGACGGCGCCCACGGTGCGGACGAGCGCGAACGCGACCTCGTGGGCGCGCTCGGGGTCCATGCGCCGGAAGACCGTGTCGAACAGGATCGAGTACAGGAACGGGCGGCGGCTGCTCACGCGGCGTCCTCCGGGGTAGGGGTCTCGGACGGGTCGGTGCGGACGTGCGCGGGCGGCACCGCCGCGTGCCGCGGGCGGGTGCGCCACAGCCACCACAGCCCCACGAACGGCAGGACCAGCGGCACGTAGCCGTAGCCGCTGCCGAAGCCCGACCACACGGTCGCACGCGGGAACGCCGCAGGGTCGACGAGCGACAGCGTGCCGACGGCGAGGACGCCCACGAGCTCGAACCCGACCGCCGCCCACGCCACGCGACGCGCGGTGGCGCCTCCCCGGGCGAGCGCGACGGTCGCCACCACGTACACCGCGGCCGCGAGCGCGGACAGGGCGTAGGCGAGCGGCGCCTCGTGCCAGTCGCGCAGCAGCTGGACGGCGGCGCGCGCCGTCGCCGCGAGGGCGAGGATGCCGTACGCCGCGACGAGGACGCGGCCGAAGCCGGTCCCCGTGCGCCGGGCGGTGCCGGGTGCGGTCATCGCGTCCTCCGGGTCACGAGTTCCAGATCTGCCACAGCCGCCACTCCAGGAAGGCGACCGTCAGCGCGGCGACGGCCAGCACGACGGAGCTCCAGCGCGAGCGCTCGGCGAACGCCCACAGCGCGGCGACGGGCAGGATGACGAGCGCAGTCACGTAGTAGCCCCACAGGAGCACCGGGTCCGACGGCGCCGTGCCGGTCGCGCCCAGCACGGCCAGCACCACCCCCTGCACCAGCAGGAGCCCCTCGACGACCGCGCCGCCCCAGAGCTGGCGGAGCACGACGGCACGGTCCTGCACGACGAACACGACCGCCCACGCCGCGAGAGCGAGGCTCGTCGCGACGACGACGAGCAGGAGGGCGAGGACCACGGCCCCGAGCGTACCGGCGCGCGGACGGCCGGACGGAATCCCGGGCCGGCCGTCGCCGTCGCGGTGCCCGCACCGGCTCGCGGGATAGCATCACGGCTGTGGCTGAACTGACCGTCTCCAGCAAGAGTCCCGCCGGTGCCAAGGTCGACGCGCTCGTCGTCGGCACCCACACGACCTCGGACGGCGTCGCGATCCTCGGCGACGACCTTCCCCGCGCGGTCGTCACCGCGCTCGAGGGCCTGGCCCCGACGCTCGGCGTCACGGGCGCGGCCGACGAGGTGCGCAAGGTGCCCGCCGGGCCCGACCTCAAGGCCGACGTGCTCGTCCTGGTGGGCCTCGGCGCCCGTCGTGCCGACGGCACCTTCGGCGCCGAGTCGCTGCGCCGCGCCGCCGGCGCGGCAGTGCGGTCCCTGGCCGGCACCGGGTCGGTCGCCGTCGCGCTGCCCGTCGAGGACGACGCCCAGCTCGGCGCCGTGGCCGAGGGTGCGCTGCTCGGCGCCTACGCGTTCACGCGCTACCGCACGGGCGAGTCCGCGACGTCCGCGGCGTCCCGGCCGCCGGCGACCGTCGAGGTGCTCGCGCCCAACGCCCGCAGCGCCGCCGCGCGGACGGCCGTCGAGCGGGCGCACGTCGTCGCCGACGCGGTCAACGCGACGCGCGACCTCGTCAACGCCGCACCCAACGACCTGTTCCCCGCGGCGTTCGCGGACGTCGCCAAGCAGGCCGTGAAGGACTCCGGCGCGAAGGGCCTCAAGGTCACCGTGCTGGACGACAAGGCGCTCGTCGCGGGGGGCTACGGCGGCCTCGTGGCTGTCGGCCAGGGGTCCGCCCGCGGGCCGCGCCTCGTCAAGGTCGCGTACACCCCCGCCCGGCCGGCGGCCAAGGTCGCCCTCGTCGGCAAGGGCATCACCTTCGACTCGGGCGGCATCTCGATCAAGCCCGCCAAGGGCATGGAGGCGATGAAGTCCGACATGGCCGGCGCCGCCGCGGTGCTCGGCACCGTCGTCGCCGCGGCGCGGCTCGGGCTCCCCGTCGCCGTGACCGGCTGGCTGTGCCTCGCGGAGAACATGCCCTCGGGCACCGCGCAGCGTCCCTCCGACGTCATCACCATCCGCGGCGGCAAGACCGTCGAGGTGCTCAACACCGACGCCGAGGGCCGGCTCGTCATGGCCGACGGTCTCGTCGCCGCGATCGAGGAGAAGCCCGACGTGGTCCTCGACGTCGCGACGCTCACGGGCGCGCAGGTGGTGGCGCTCGGCAACCGCGTGTCCGCGGTGATGGGCGCGGACGACGTCCGGGCCGAGGTCGTGGCGGCGGCCGACGCGGCGGGCGAGCAGTTCTGGCCGATGCCGCTGCCCGAGGAGCTCGGCGCGTCCCTCAGGTCGAAGGTCGCCGACCTGGCGAACATCGGCGACCGGTTCGGCGGCATGCTCGTCGCCGGGCTGTTCCTCCAGGAGTTCGTCGGCTCCACGCCGTGGGCCCACCTCGACATCGCCGGCCCGGCCTTCAACGAGGGCGCGGCGCACGGGTACACGCCCGTGGGCGGCACCGGCGTGGCGGTCCGCACGCTGCTCGGTCTCGTCGAGGCCCGCGCGGCCGGCTCAACGGCGCCGCTGGGCGGAGTTCCAGTCCCGCATGCGCTGCGGGTACCCGGTGAACCGGACGTTGTACACCGGCACGCCGAGGGAGCCCGCCACGTCGAAGGCCGTCCGCTCGTCGGGCACGCGTCGGCGGGTCCACTCGCCCGTGGTCGCGATCAGCAGGAGCGTGGCGCTCGTGTCCTGCGTGGGCGGCTCGACGTAGGCCTCGACGCCGACGCGGGTGCGCACGAAGTCCTCGAGGTGCACGAGCGTCGCGCGGCGCGCCTCCCCCGCCGAGGCCGGTGCGCCCGGCTCGGCCGCGCGCGCGGCGGGTCGGCGGGAGAACAGTCGCGAGAGCCGGGACACACGGGCAGGGTACAGGCCCTCGCCGGGAGCTTCCCGGGCGCCGACCGGGAGCGAGCGGGGAGCGTCCCGGTGCCGCCGCGGCGGGCGCCCGCCGCGCTGCGGGACGCGGCGCAGGGGCGTGGCTGTCTGCATCGTCACAGCCCTGGTCCGCGGGTTCGATTGGGGAGGCGGTCCCCGAGGTGCCAAGATGGCTCACGGAGAACGTCCACGCACCGCGGTCGGCCGCCGGCCGGTTCCTTCCCGCCGAGACCGTGCCGCGGGTGACGCTGGACGTCCGACACCGCTCTCCCCTGCTGAAGGAGTCGTACGTGGCCGATCCGGGCACACCCTCGGACGTCGTCGTCCTGGGCGGAGGCAGCGCCGGTTACGCGACGGCGCTGCGAGCCGCCCAGCTCGGCCTCGACGTCGTGCTGGTCGAGCAGGCCAGGCTCGGCGGCACGTGCCTGCACGACGGCTGCATCCCGACCAAGGCGCTGCTGCACGCCGCGGAGCTCGCGGACGGTGCGCGCGAGGGTGAGAAGCTCGGCATCCGGACCACGTTCGACGGCGTCGACATGGCGGGCGTGAACCGCTACAAGGACCAGGTCGTCGCAGGTCTGCACAAGGGCCTGCAAGGACTCGTCGCGTCGCGCGGCATCACGTACGTCGAGGGCCGCGGCCGGCTCGTCGCGCCGGACACGGTCGAGGTCGACGGCACCCGCTGGACCGGCCGCCACGTCGTCCTCGCCACCGGGTCGACCTCGCGCACGCTGCCCGGCCTGGAGATCGGCGGCCGCGTCATCACGTCCGACCAGGCGCTGCGGCTCGACCGCGTGCCCGCGTCGGTCGTCGTGCTCGGCGGAGGAGTCATCGGCTGCGAGTTCGCGAGCGTCTGGCGCTCGTTCGGCGCCGAGGTCCAGATCGTCGAGGCCCTCGACCACCTCGTCCCGAACGAGGACGTCGCGCTGTCCAAGGCTCTGGAGCGCGCGTTCCGCAAGCGCGGCATCGGGTTCTCGCTCGGCGACCGGTTCGCCGGCGTCAAGGAGACCGACTCCGGTGTCACCGTCACGCTCGAGTCGGGCCGGACCGTCGAGGCAGAGCTCTTGCTCGTCGCGGTCGGCCGCGGTCCCCGCACCGCCGACCTCGGCTACGAGGAGCAGGGCGTACGCCTCGACCGCGGGTTCGTCCAGGTCGACGAGCGCCTGCACACCGGCGTCGGCGACGTCTGGGCCGCGGGCGACATCGTCCCCGGCCTCCAGCTCGCGCACCGCGGCTTCGCGCAGGGCATCTTCCTCGCCGAGCAGATCGCCGGCCTGTCCCCCGCACCGGTCGTGGAGTCGTCGATCCCGCGCGTGACCTACTGCGACCCGGAGGTCGCGTCCGTGGGCCTCACCGAGGCCGACGCGCGCCGCACCTACGGCGAGGACGCCGTCGAGACCCTCGAGTACAACCTCGCGGGCAACGGCCGGAGCAAGATCCTCGGGACGAGCGGCTTCGTCAAGCTCGTGCGCCGCGTGGACGGCCCCGTCGTCGGCGTGCACATGATCGGCGCACGAGTCGGCGAGCTCGTCGGCGAGAGCCAGCTCATCGTGGGCTGGGAGGCGTACCCCGAGGACGTCGCCTCCCTGGTCCACGCCCACCCGACCCAGAACGAGGCACTCGGAGAGGCACACCTGGCCCTGGCCGGCAAGCCTCTGCACGCCCACAACTGACCCCCACAACGATCGAAGGAGACCAGGCAGGTCATGTCTGAGAACGTGCAGATGCCGGCACTCGGCGAGTCCGTCACCGAGGGCACCGTCACCCGGTGGCTCAAGTCCGTCGGCGACACCGTGGAGGTCGACGAGCCCCTGCTCGAGGTCTCCACCGACAAGGTCGACACCGAGATCCCCTCCCCCGTGGCAGGCGTCCTCGAGCAGATCCTCGTCCAGGAGGACGAGACCGTCGAGGTCGGCGCCGACCTCGCCGTGGTCGGCTCGGGCGAGGGCGGCGGCGGCGCCGCGCCCGCCCAGGACGAGCAGCCGCAGCAGGCCGAGGAGCCGCAGCCCGAGGCTCCGGCCGAGCAGCCCCGGCAGGAGGCCCAGGAGCAGGCCCCGGCCGAGCAGCAGCCCGCGCCGGCCGCGGACACCGCCCCCGCGGGGGACGGCGGCGAGGAGATCAAGCTCCCCGCGCTCGGGGAGTCCGTCACCGAGGGCACCGTCACCCGGTGGCTCAAGTCCGTCGGCGACACCGTGGAGGTCGACGAGCCCCTGCTCGAGGTCTCCACGGACAAGGTCGACACGGAGGTGCCCTCGCCCGTGGCGGGCACGGTCCAGCAGATCCTCGTCCAGGAGGACGAGACCGTCGAGGTCGGGGCCGTGCTCGCGATCGTCGGCTCGGGCGCTCCTGCCGAGCAGCAGGCGCCCGAGCAGCAGGCGCCCGAGCAGCGGGAACCCGAGCAGCCGGCCGCCCCCGAGGCGCCGACCGAGCAGGAGCCGCGTCAGGAGGCGTCGCCGGTCGAGGCACGGACGCCGGCCTCGGAGGCCGACGTCCCGGCGCAGTCCGCGCAGGAGAGCACCCCGGCGGCCCCGCAGACGGCGTCCACGCAGGCACCGGAGCAGCAGCGGTCCGAGCCGGCCGCCGCGCAGTCCGCCCCGGGCGCCACCCCTGCCCCGGCCGCGAAGGCGGGCGGGACGTACCTCACGCCGCTCGTGCGCAAGCTCGCGGCGGAGAAGGGCGTCGACCTGTCGTCGCTCGAGGGCACGGGAGTCGGCGGGCGCATCCGCAAGGAGGACGTCCTCGAGGCGGCGCGCAAGGCCGAGGAGTCGAAGGCTCCCGCGGCGGCCGCGCCCGCTGCGGCCCCGGCCGCCGCGAAGAAGCCGTCGGTCCCCGCGGTCTCGCCCCTGCGCGGCACCACCGAGAAGACGAGCCGCCTGCGCAAGCTGGTGGCGAGCCGCATGGTCGAGGCGCTGAGCACGCAGGCCCAGCTCACGACGGCCGTCGAGGTCGACGTCACGCGCGTCGCCGCGCTGCGCAACCGCGCCAAGGCGGACTTCAAGGCGCGTGAGGGTGCCAACCTCACGTTCCTGCCGTTCTTCACGCTGGCCGCGGTCGAGGCGCTCAAGGCGTTCCCGAAGATCAACGCGACCTTCGGCGAGGACGAGATCGTCTACCACCCGCAGGAGAACGTCGGGATCGCGGTCGACACCGAGCGCGGCCTCGTCGTGCCGGTGATCAAGGACGCGGGCGACCTCAACCTCGCCGGCATCGCGCGCAAGATCGCGGACCTCGGTGCGCGCACGCGTGCCAACAAGGTCGGCCCGGACGAGCTCGCCGGCGCGACGTTCACCATCACGAACACCGGTTCGGGCGGCGCAGTCTTCGACACCCCGATCGTCCCCGTCGGCCAGGTCGCGATCCTCGGCACGGGCACCATCACCAAGCGCGCGGTCGTCGTGACCGACGCGGACGGCAACGACACGATCGGCATCCGCTCGACGTGCTTCGTGTTCCTGTCCTACGACCACCGCCTGGTCGACGGCGCGGACGCCGCCCGCTTCCTCACCGCGATCAAGAACCGCATCGAGGAGGGCGCGTTCGAGGCCGAGGTCGGCCTCTGACGGACCGCTCGTCCCGCCGAGGGCCCCGACCGCGTCGCGGTCGGGGCCTTCGGCCGTCCCGCTCGGGCACGTCTCCGACCAGCGGTGTCCGGGACGGACGCCGACCCGTACCGTGATCCCCATGGACATCGTCGTGGCAGGCTCGCACGGGCTCATCGGCAGCGAGCTGCTCGAACGGCTGCGCGCGGACGGGCACCGCGTGCGCCGGCTCGTGCGCCGGCCGCCCCAGACCGCGCACGAGCGGGAGTGGGACCCTGATCGCGGCATCCTCGACCCCGCGGCGCTCGAGGGCGCGGACGCGATCGTCAACCTCGCCGGCGCGGGCATCGGCGCCCGACGCTGGACCGCCGCCTACAAGCGCGTGCTGCTCACCTCGCGCACCCGCACGACGGAGCTGCTCGCCCGCACGACGGCCGGGCTCGACACCCCGGTGCCGGTGCTCGTGCAGGGGTCGGCGATCGGCTACTACGGGGACCGCGGCGCCCAGGTCCTCACCGAGACCTCCAGCTCCGGCGACGGGTTCCTCGCGCGCCTGGTGCGCGAGTGGGAGGCCGCCACGCGGCCCGCGGAGGAGGCGGGCGTGCGGGTCGTGCACGCACGCACCGGCATCGTCCTGGCGCCCGAGGGCGGGGCGCTCGGTCGGTTGCTGCCGTTCCTGCGGCTCGGCGTCGGCGGTCCGCTCGGGCGTGGGACGCAGTACTGGAGCTGGATCACCCTGCGCGACGAGGTGGCCGCGCTGTGCCACCTGCTCACCGCGCCCGTCCACGGGCCCGTCAACCTGTGCGCCCCCCAGGCGGCGACGAACGCCGACGTGACCCGCGCGCTGGCCCGCGCGCTGCGCCGCCCGTCGGTCGTGCACGTCCCGTCCGTGGCGCTGAAGGTCGTGCTGGGCGAGCTCGCGACCGACATCCTCGGCTCGCAGCGCGCGCGGCCGACGGTGCTGGAGGCGAGCGGATTCCGGTTCGGCGACACGGACCTCGATGCCGCGGCGCGACGGGTCGTCGAGCGCTGACGTCAGCGCACCTCGGCGACACGCCAGGAGTCGTCCGTCCACCGCAGGACCAGGACGACCGTGGTCCGCGGTCCCTGCGGCACGTGGACGTCCTCGCCGCCCGAGCGCTGCCGGTGTGCGGCGACCGCGTAGTCCACCTCGACCGCGACGTCCTGCTCCTCGTCGGTCCCGTCCACCGCCGCGTCGTCCGGACCGTCGGGCGACGACGCCGGGGCCGCGCGCACCTCGAAGACCTCGGCGCGGGCGTCGAGCACCTCGACGCCCTCGAGCTCTTCCAGCAGCGCGGTGTCGCTCGCCTCGGCAGGTGATCCCGGGACGACGACGGAGCCGAGCTCACCCGGCCCGCCTGCCAGGAGCGCGAGACGCCGCACCGTGAGCTCGCGCGCGGCGGCGAGGGGATCGGCACGGTCGGCCGTCGGGTCCTGCCCCGGTGCGGCCGTGCTGCCGCCGGGACGCGCACCCAGGCCGTCGTCGGCGACCACGGTCGCCGTGCCGTCGGGCGAGGAATCGTCGCCCGTCATCCGCAGTCCCACGACGACCAGCACGGCGCAGCCCACGAGGACGCCAGCCGTCGTCAGCACGGCCCGCCACGGACCGGGAGCCGCACCGCTCCCGGTCGATCCACCGGGAGCGGTGCGGCCGTGCGCGCTGCGGACGGTCGTCGGCCGGGACGTCCCACCGGCGCCCCGCCGCGTCCCGCGGGCGTCACGCCGGGAGGGGACCGTCGGTGCCGTCGCCTCGCCCCGCGGGCGCCGCCGCCCTCCACCGAGGGCGACCGCGACCAGGTGCGCGGGGTCGGGCATCGTGACCGGGTGCGGCTCCGCCGCGTCGTAGCACCGGGCCGCGAACGTGCCGGCGGCAGGGCGCCCCCGCGGGTCGTCCCGCAGGGCCACGACGAGCTCGGCGTGGAGGGACGCGAGCGCCTGCGCCTCCTCGGTGTCGGCGGGCGCACCGGCCGCTGCGGGATGGCTGGACACGGGCGGCGGGACGAGGTCGACCACGAGCCGCGCGAGGTCGCGCACGTCGTCCTCCGCCGTGCCGGACGCGGGCTCCAGCGGGGGGTGCACGACGGCACGACCGTCCGCGGACAGCGTGACCGCTCCGGGCCCGACGCGCCCGTGCGCGCGGCCGGTGCGGTGCAGCGCCGCGAGCGCCTGCGCGACCGGCACGAGCACGGTCACGGCCTCGCCCGCGGAGAAGGGTCCGCGCGCCGCGGCGAGCTCGTCGAGCCGCAGCCCGTCGACGTGCTCGGTGAGGACGGCGAGCCCCGCGTCCCCGACCTCCACCACGGCACGTACTGCGGCGAGGTGCTCGTCGTCGTGCCCCAGCGCCTCGAGGTGCGCGACGAGCGCGGCGCGTGCCGCCGGGTCGTCCGGGACGTGGACCAGGCCGACGGTGCACTCGCTGCCGGACGCGTCGCGCGCGAGGAGGTCGCCGTGCCGCCCGGGGTGGTCGCGCACGCTCCAGCCCGCCGCGTCGAGCGCGGTCCGGACCTCCTCGGTCCCGACGGGGTCGGGGACCGCCGCGCGGCGGGCCGACGCGTCGCGCCGGTCGGTGCGGCGCGAGGGCCGCGGTCGGGGGTCGGGCGCGACGGGCATGTGCCCATCCCACCCCATCCAGGACCGCGGCCCGCGGTTGTCCACAGGACGGGGGCGCCACCGCCTCACACGCTGAGGCGACGACCCTCGGCCGCGCTGCGGCGGGCCGCGTCGAGCACCTCGGCCGTGCGGACCGCGTCCCACGGGTCGACGGGCACGGGCCCGTCGGCGAGCAGCCAGGCCGCGACGGCGCGGTAGAAGTCGGCGTGGCCGCCGTCGGCGCGCGGGACCGCCGCGCGCTCGCGGCCGTGCGTCAGCCACCCCTCGGTGCCCTCCGGTGCGCCGTCGTCGAGCGCCTCGAACGGCGAGGCGTCGTTCTCGAATGTGGTCACGACGTACGCGCCCGCCGTGCCGAGCACGCGCGTGCGCGGCCCGGGCGCGCCGACGACCGAACCGGCCCACAGCCGGCTGACGACCGCGTTCCCGGACGCGTCGGGCGCGTGGTGGAGCACGAGGAACACGTCGTCCTCCGTGGGCGTGGTCAGGCTCCGCAGCTCGGCCCACACGGACGTGACGGGGCCGAAGAGCTGCGTGGCCGAGTCGACGAGGTGGGGCCCGAGGTCGAGGAGCAGCCCGCCCCCCACGGGATCGTTCTCCTTCCAGCGCTGCTGCGGCACGGGGCGCCAGCGCTCCCAGCGGCGCTCGAACGTGTGCACGGTGCCGAGCCCGCCTCCCTCGAGGACGCTGCGCAGGGTGAGCTGCTCCGGGTCCCAGCGCCGGTTCTGGAACACCGTCAGGGGCGCGCCCGCGGCCTCGGCGGCCTCGACGACCGCGCGCGCCGACGCGGTGTCGAGCGCGAGCGGCTTGTCCGCGACGACGGGCAGGCCCGCGGCGACGACGGTCGTGACGTGCTCGGCGTGCAGCGCGGTGGGGCTCGCGACGACGACGACGTCGTACGCGTCGCGGTCCGCCACCAGCGCGGCGAGGTCGTCGTGCAGGTGCACCCGGGGCCAGTCCTGGGCGGCGGCGGCGCGGCGCTCGGGCGAGCGCACGACGACGGCCGTGACCGTGTGGCCCGCCTCCCTCACGAGGCGCGCGTGGATGCCGCGCCCCGCTCCCCCGTACCCGACGATCCCGACCCTGAGCGAACGACCCGCGCTGTGCATGGCGACCAATCTAGCGGGCGCCCGCCCGCTGACCACGACGGCCGCCGGCCTGCCGAGAGTGGTCCACGGCCGGCGTCCTCGCGGATGGTCGGGTGTTGCGGAATGTACCTGTTGGTCCGGTATGGTCTCCACCGTGCCGGGTCGGCACGATGGGTACCCGGTGTCGTCGTGGGGAAGGTTCGGTCGGTGAGCGCCACGCGTGGTCGGGTCCCCCGCCGCACGGTCCTGCGGTACTCCCTCATCTGCCTGGCGCTGCTCATCGTGCTGGCGAACGTGCTCGGGGAGCGCTCGGCGGCGAGCGACGCCGACGTCGCCGGTCCCGTGCCCGGCAGCGCGCTGGAGGCCCTGGCCGGGCTCAAGGTCGCAGGGCCCGCGTCGGGCACGGACTTCTCCCGCACGGCCTTCGGCGGAGCCTGGACCGACGCGGACGGCGACGGCTGCGACGTGCGCGACGACGTCCTCGCACGGGACCTCTCGAACGCCACCTTCTCGACCCACGGGGACCCGTGCCGGGTCCGCACGGGCACGCTCGTCGACCCGTACACCGGCGAGGCGCTCGTGTTCCACCGCGGGCTCGACGCGGCCGGCTCCGTGACGGTCGACCACGTGGTGCCGCTGCTCGACGCGTGGCACACCGGCGCGCGGGCCTGGGACGACGGTGCGCGCGAGCGCTTCGCCAACGACCCGCTCAACCTCCTCGCGGCCGACGAGGGCGCGACGCGGGCGAAGGACGCGCGCGACGCCTCCGCCTGGCTGCCGCCGGACCACGCGTCCCGCTGCCCGTACGTCGCCCGGCAGATCGCGGTCAAGTCGGTGTACGGGCTCGCCGTGACTCCCGCGGAGTCCGACGCCATGGCCGCCGTGCTCCGCGACTGCCCGTCCGAGCCGCTGCCCCGGGGCTGACCGTCAGCCGGCCGTCACCCGGCCCCGGTCCGCCCGGCCCAGCGCGCTCGGCCACCACGACCGGCGCCCGATGTCGTGCACGAGGGCCGGCACGAGCAGGCTGCGCACCACGAGCGTGTCGAGCAGCACGCCGAACGCGACGAGGAACGCGATCTGCGCGAGGAACAGCAGCGGGATGATCCCGAGCGCGGCGAAGGTCGTGGCCAGCACGACGCCCGCCGACGTGATGACCGAGCCAGTCACGGCGAGCGCGAGCAGCACCCCTCGTCGCGTCCCCACCCGCAGGCTCTCCTCCCGCACGCGGGTCATGAGGAAGATCGAGTAGTCCACGCCGAGCGCGACGAGGAAGCAGAACGCGTAGAGCGGCACCGCGGGGTCCGCCCCGGGGAAGCCGAGCAGGTGCTCGAACACCAGCGCCCCCACGCCGAGCGCGGCGCCGAACGACAGCACGTTGGCCGCGACGAGCAGCAGCGGTGCGAGCACCGAGCGCAGCAGCAGCACGAGGATGACCAGGATCACGGCGAGCACGACGGGGACGATGACCCGCAGATCGCGCTGGCCGGCGAGCTGCGTGTCGAACCGCTCGGCCGCGGCGCCGCCCACGAGCGCGTCGGGCGAGACGTCGTGGACCGCGGTGCGCACCGCGGACACGGTCTCGACGGCCTCCTGGCTGTCCGACGGCGCGTCGGTGGTGACGTCGACCCGCACCCGGCCGTCGACGACGAGCGGGTCTCCCTGCGGCGGTGCGCCGGGGGCGGCGGCGGGCTGGTCGGTCACGGGGGTGGCGGCGGCGACGCCCTCGGTCGCGGCGGCCGCGTCCACGACGGCCTGCAGGTCGTCCTGCGGGGCGACGACCGTGACGGGCTGCGCGGAGACGCCCTCGAAGTGCTGCGTCAGCACCTCCTCGCCGTCGACGGAGTCCACCTGGGTGAGGAAGACCTCGGAGTCCCCGGTGCCGTCCGCGTCGAGCGTGGGGACGAAGGCCGCGCACGCGGCGAGCACGAGCGCGGTGACCACCCACACGCGGCGGTCGTGCCGCCCGACGAAGCTCGCGACGCGGGACCACAGCCCGTGCCCCTCGACCTCGACGCGGTCGTCGCCCTCGGCCTGCCCCCGCTCCTCCGCTCCCACCGCGTGATCGCCGGCGTACCGCGGCATGCGGGGCCAGAACAGCGCGCGCGACCGCTGTCCCGCGACGAGCAGCAGCGCGGGCAGCAGGGTGAGCGACGCGACGAACGCGGCGGCGATGCCGATCGCCGCCACGGGACCGAGGCTGCGGTTGGACGACAGGTCGGACAGCAGGAGGCACAGCAGGCCTGCGACGACCGTGCCGGCGCTCGCCGCGACGGGTTCGACCGAGGCGCGCACGGCGCGGCGCAGCGCGGTCGTGGTGGACCGCACCGTGCGCAGCTCCTCGCGGTAGCGCGCGACGACGAGCAGCGAGTAGTCGACCGCGGCCCCGACGACGAGGATCGACAGGATGCCCTGGGACTGCCCGTTGAGCGTCAGGACGTCGTTCGCGGCCAGGTGGTAGACGACGAGCCCGGCGAGGGTGAGGGCGAGCACCGCCGTGAGGATCACGAGGAAGGGCAGGACGGGCGACCGGTACACGACCGCGAGGATGACGAGCACCGCACCGAGCGCGACGAGCAGGAGGACGGTGTCGATGCCGCCGAACGCCGTGACGAGGTCGGCGACGAACCCCGCCGGACCGGTCACGTAGACGTCGAGGCCCGTGCCGGCGAGCCCGCCCTCGGCCGCGTCGGCGGCGGCGAGGTCGCGCAGCGCGCCGACGGCCAGCTCGCTGATGCTGCTCTCGTCGGCGCCCACGCGGTCGGACGCCACGGCGGCGTCGAGCGAGACCACGACGAGCGCCGCCTCGCCGTCCTCGGACGGCACGACGACGGGGTCGGCGACGGACACGTCCCCGACGGTGGCGGGCTCGTCCCCGGTGGTGCCGTCCAGGGGGGCGTCGGGGACGGCGGCGGCGTAGGCCTCGAGCGCGGCGAGCCCGTCGGGCGCGAGGGCGGACCCGTCACCCGTCGTGGCGACGACGAGCGCGGGCAAGGCCTCGCTGTCGACGAACTCCTGCGCGAGCTCGGCGGCGCGCGTGGACTCCGCGCTGGCCGGCAGGAACGCTGCCGCATCGTTCGTCTGCACCGTGCTGAGCCGCCCCTGGGCCTGGCCCCCGAGCGCGCCGATCGCCATCCACAGACCGATGACTGCGACAATGATCAGTCCGCGGAGGAAACCGCTCGTCCGTTTGCTCAGCATGCTGAGCAATGGTGCCATGGTCGAGGGAGGAATGCACGTGGAGCGACCGCTCACCGGCGTCACCGACGGGTCCGAGGCCGACCCGGTCTTCGCCGACCCCGCCTCGAGCGACCCGGCACGGTGGCCCACGGGCCGCCTGCTGTTCGCCGTCGCCCGGAGGATCGAGCGCGAGTGGAACGCCCACCTCGGTCAGTGGGACCTCAACCACGCGGGCTTCCCCGTGCTGATGCACCTCCTCGCCGGTGCGCGCTCCCAGCGCGAGCTCGCCGCCGAGTCGGGCGTGACGGAGCAGACGATGAGCCGGATCGTCGCCCGCCTCGAACGCTCGGGGTACGTCACGCGGACCGGCGACCCCCTCGACCGGCGCCGTCGCGCGGTCGGCCTCACCGACGCCGGCCGCACCGCGGCGACCGCCGCCGCCCGCCGCCGGCCCGCCGAGGAGCTCGCGACGCGCGGCCTCGACGACGCCCAGGTCGCCGCGCTGCGCGAGGCGCTGGTCGCGATGCTCGAGCACCTTCCGCGCGACCCGCGCGAGGACGGCTAGCCTGGCCCGATGGAGGTGCTCACCCTGCCGGGGCTGACCGACTACCACGACGCGTGGGCGCGCCAGCGGGCCGTGCACGAGGCGGTCGCCGCCGGCACGCAGGAGGACACGCTGCTCCTCGTGGAGCACCCCGACGTCTACACCGCCGGGCGGCGCACGAACCGCTCCGAGCGCCCCGACGACGGCACCCCCGTGGTCGACGTCGACCGGGGCGGCAGGATCACGTGGCACGGCCCCGGCCAGCTGGTCGCCTACCCGGTGGTGCGCCTCGTGGAGCCGGTGGACGTCGTCGCGTACGTCCGCGCGCTCGAGGACGCGGTGATGGCGGTGTGTGCGGACCTCGGGCTCGCGACAATGCGCGTGGAGGGCCGCAGCGGCGTGTGGGTCGCCGCCGACGCGACCCGCCGCGAGCGCAAGGTGTGCGCGATCGGCGTGCGCGTGGCCCGCGGCGTGACGATGCACGGTCTCGCGCTGAACTGCTGCCCGGACCTGGCGCGCTTCGACCGCATCGTGCCCTGCGGCATCGACGACGCCGACGTCACCTCGCTGACCGCGGAGCTCGGACGCACCGTGGCTCCCGACGACGTCGCCGCGCCGCTGGTGGACGCGCTCGGCACCGCCCTCGCGCCGCTGCGGGCCGCGCCGGCGGCGCCCGTCGCCCCCACGGCAGGCTAGCGGCGGCGCTCGCGCGCACCGGCCCTGCGGCGCCGCGCGCTACCCTGGAGGCACAGGGACGTCTTGCGCGCCGGAGTACGGGTGGGTCGGCGCGCGACTGGTCGAACCCTGGACACCCCATGTCGCGCACCGCTCCCCGTCCCCCGGCGACCCCTCCTGCGGCCCACGCCGCCGGGGCACCGGCGGACGGGCCCCCGCACCCGCCCGCACGCACCGGCCCCTACGCCAGGCTCCCCCGCCTCGCCGGACCGTGGTTCCTGCCGGTCGCGTTCCTCGGCCGCCTGCCGTTCTCGATGCTGACCATCGGCACGCTGCTGCTGGTCACGACCTCGACCGGGTCCGTCGCCCTCGGCGGCCTCGCGTCCGCGGCGACGGCGCTCGGCACGGCGCTCGGCGGACCGGTGCAGGGCGCGGTCGCGGACCGCGTCGGCCAACGACGCGTCGTGCTCGCGTGCGCCCCGGCGTCCGCGCTCGCCGTGCTCGGGCTCCTCGCGGCGAGCTCCGTGCCCTCGACCCCGGGGATGCTCGCCGCAGCGGCCGTCGTGGGTGCGAGCGTGCCGCAGGTCGGACCGCTCGCGCGCGTGCGCTGGCTCGCCCTCGCCGCGGACGAGCCCCGCACGCTGTCGGCGGCGATGAGCTACGAGAGCACCGCCGACGAGGTGAGCTTCGTCCTCGGCCCCGCCCTCGTCGGGGTGCTCGCGGCGGCGGGCTCGCCGCAGGTGCCGATGGTGGTGGCCGCGGCGCTGCTCGCCACGGCCGGCACGGCCTTCGCCCTGCACCCGACGGCGCGCGTGGCGGCCGGCCCGGGGACGGCGCCGTCCGCGGCGCCCGGCGGGTTCGGTGCGGCGTGGCGGCTCGTGCGCCTCGAGGCCGTGGCCGTCGTCGGCATGGTGGCGATGGGACTGCTGTTCGGCGGGACGCAGGCCGCGCTGACCGCCCTCACGCGCGACGCCGGCTCGCCGGACCTCGCGGGCCTCGTCTACGCCGTCATGGGCGTCGGCTCGGCGGCGACCGCGCTGGCCGTCGTCGCGCTCCCCGAGCGCTGGTCCCTCGCCGGCCGCTGGACGGCGTTCGCCGGCGGGCTGCTGCTCGGCACCGCCGCGCTCGTGGGCGCCGCCGCGACGGGCTCCGTCGGCCCCGTGGTGGCCGTGGTCGCGGTGGTCGGCCTGTTCGTCGGTCCGGTCATGGTCACCGTCTTCACGGTCGCGGGCGAACGTGCACCGGTCGGCCGCACGGCGGCCGCCATGACGCTGGTCGCGAGCGCGAACGTCGTCGGGGTCGCCCTCGGCGCGTCGGGCGCCGGGCAGCTCGCCCAGGGCGTGTCGACGACGGCGTCGTTCGCGGTCCCCGTCGTCGCCGCCGCCCTGCTGCTCGCGTGCGGGGTGTCGCTGACGTCACGTCCACGGGCTGGTCGTCGACCGGGGGTCGACGTCGACGCTGCCGTACGCTGACCTGAGTCCGACGTCGTACCGGGCGCCGCGCCGACCAGGCACGACACCCACCGGGCCGCTCCGCGGTCGGACGCCGGCGACCAGCACCGCCACGACGACCGGGAGACCCCGTGACGATCGCACCAGAGGGCCGGCGCATGCTGCGGGTCGAGGCCCGCAACGCCGCGACGCCGATCGAGAAGAAGCCGGAGTGGATCAGGACCCGCGCGTCGACGGGCCCGGAGTACTCCGAGCTCAAGGGCCTCGTGCGGCGCGAAGGACTGCACACGGTCTGCGAGGAGGCGGGCTGCCCCAACATCTACGAGTGCTGGGAGGACCGCGAGGCGACGTTCCTCATCGGCGGCGACCAGTGCACGCGACGCTGCGACTTCTGCCAGATCGACACCGGGAAGCCCGCCGACTTCGACGCGGACGAGCCGCGCCGCGTCGCGGAGTCCGTCCAGGCGATGGGGCTGCGCTACTCGACGGTCACCGGGGTGGCGCGCGACGACCTGGCCGACGGCGGCGCCTGGCTCTACGCCGAGACGGTCCGCCAGATCCACGCGCTCAACCCGGGCACCGGCGTCGAGCTGCTCATCCCCGACTTCAACGCCGTCCCCGAGCTGCTCGACCAGGTGAACGAGTCCCGGCCCGAGGTGCTCGCGCACAACCTCGAGACCGTGCCGCGCATCTTCAAGCAGATCCGCCCGGGCTTCCGGTACGAGCGCTCGCTGTCCGTGCTCACCCGGGCCCGCGACGCGGGCCTGGTCACGAAGTCGAACCTCATCCTCGGCATGGGTGAGACGACCGACGAGGCGCGGGCCGCGCTGCGCGACCTGCACGAGGCCGGCTGCGACCTCGTGACGATCACGCAGTACCTGCGGCCGTCGCTGCGTCACCACCCGGTGGACCGCTGGGTGCGGCCCGAGGAGTTCGTCGAGCTGTCGCAGGCCGCGGAGGAGATCGGGTTCCTCGGCGTCATGTCGGGCCCGCTCGTGCGGTCGTCGTACCGCGCCGGGCGGCTGTGGGGCCAGGCGATGGCCCGCCGCGGCATGCCGGTCCCGGCCGCCCTGGCGCACCTGGCCGAGCCGACGACGTCGCGCCAGGAGGCCGCGAGCCTGCTGGCCCGCGCACCCCACTAGACTGACCACCATGGCCCGCAAGAACTCTGGCAGCACCGGCGCGCCCGCCGCCGGCGAGCAGGTCGCCACGCAGAAGAAGCCCAAGAAGCAGCGCTGGTACCACCAGGTGTGGGCCGCCTACCAGATGACGCGCAAGCAGGACCCCGCGGTGACGTGGGTGATGCTCGGCGTGTTCGTCGGGGTCCTCGCCGTCGCGCTGGGGATCGGCCTGTGGTGGGGCCAGTGGGTGTACACCCTCATCGTCGGCGTGCCCTTCGCCGCGCTCGGCGCGATGTTCGTGCTGACGCGCCGCGCCGAGCGCGCGGCGTACCGGCAGATCGAGGGGCAGCCGGGCGCCTCCCGTGCCGCGCTCGGCACCATCCGCCGCGGCTGGACGTTCGACGAGGAGCCCGTCGCGGTCGACCCCCGCACGCAGGACCTCGTGTTCCGCGGCGTGGGTCGCGCGGGCGTCGTCCTCGTCAGCGAGGGCCCGCCGCACCGCGCCAAGCGCCTGCTCGAGAGCGAGCGCAAGCGCGTGACGCGCGTGCTGCCGAACGTGCCGGTCACCCTCGTCCAGGTCGGCGACGACGAGGGCCAGGTGGCCCTGCCGAAGCTGCCGCGGACGGTGCAGAAGCTCCGGCCGACGCTCACCAAGCCCGAGACCGCGGAGGTCTCCAAGCGGCTGCGCGCGCTGGGTGCCGCCCGGCTCCCGATCCCCAAGGGCGTCGACCCGTCGCGCGCGCGCCCCGACCGCAAGGGGCTCAAGGGCCGCTGACGGCTCACCGGACACCGGCGGACGTCGGACGCACGCGGGGCGCGGACCACGAGGTCCGCGCCCCGCGTCGTGCTCGGTGCCCGGCGCTCGGCACCCGGTCAGGTGCGGAGATCAGGTGCGGACGAGCACGGTGCCGGCGGCGCGGTCGTGCAGGCCGCGGCCGTCGGCGTCCCAGACGACGGCTGGGATGACGAGGCACAGCAGCACGGTGCGCAGCAGGGCGCGCCCGACGCCGACCGTGCGCGCCGGCTCGGCGACGCGCCGCACCCGCATGCCGAGCAGACGGTGCCCCACCGTGAAGCCGAGCGTGCTCACGAGCAGCACGTTCTCGACCGCGAACACGAGCGGCTGCGACCACGCGGGCAGCGCGGAGATGCTCTCGAAGAAGCCGCTCGCGTCCGGCCGGAAGAACAGGAACGCCACGAGCGTGGCGAGGAGCCAGTCGACGACGAGCGCGACCAGGCGCCGGCCGATCGTGGCGAGGCACCCGGGCCCGTCCGGCGGGAGGCCGAGGCGCTGGCCGCGTCCGTCGTCGCGGCCTCCCGGGGTGCCCTCCAGCCACGAACCCATGTCCTCGCGTGAAACCACGGTCCCAGCCTACGTGCCGCGACGTGGACACCCTCGACCCCACCGGCCGGGACGGCGATAGGGTGCGTCCGGCGCACCAGAGCGCCGAGGGCTGAGCGCGCCCCCGCGTAGCACGACCGTCACACGGGGACGCCGGACGTAACACGACGGAAACAACGGGTACACGGCGGGGAAACCGCTGCGCCCTAGGTTCGTGGGCACCACGTCAGCGGCTCGTCGCCGCGCAGCCCGACGGCACCACCCGATCAAGGAGCAACGGATGTTCAACAACGCGGAGGAGGCAATCGCCTTCACGCGGAACGAGGGCGTCGAGTTCGTCGACGTCCGCTTCTGCGACCTGCCCGGCATCATGCAGCACTTCAACATCCCCGTCGCACAGTTCGACGAGGCCGCCTTCGAGGACGGCCTGATGTTCGACGGATCGTCGATCCGCGGCTTCCAGGCGATCCACGAGTCGGACATGAAGCTCGTGCCGGACGTCAAGACCGCGTTCGTGGACCCGTTCCGCAAGCGCAAGACGCTCGTCGTGAACTTCTCGATCGTCGACCCGTTCACCGGTGAGCCGTACTCGCGCGACCCCCGCAACATCGCCGCGAAGGCGGAGGCGTACCTCGCGTCGACCGGCATCGCCGACATCGCGTACTTCGCGCCCGAGGCCGAGTTCTACGTCTTCGACGAGGCCCGCTTCGCGACGAACCAGCACTCGAGCTTCTACCACCTCGACTCGGTCGAGGCGGCGTGGAACACCGGTCGCGAGGAGGAGGGTGGCAACCTCGCGTACAAGACGCGCTACAAGGGTGGCTACTTCCCCGTCTCCCCGTCGGACCGCTTCGCCGACCTGCGCGACGACATGGTGGCCGTGCTCGGCCAGGTGGGCCTCGACGTCGAGCGCGCGCACCACGAGGTGGGCACCGCCGGGCAGCAGGAGATCAACTACCGCTTCAACACGCTCCTGCACGCGGCCGACGACCTGATGAAGTTCAAGTACGTCATCCGCAACGTGGGCTTCGAGGCCGGCAAGTCGGTGACGTTCATGCCGAAGCCGATCTTCGGCGACAACGGCTCGGGCATGCACTCGCACCAGTCGCTGTGGCTGAACGGCGAGCCGCTGTTCTTCGACGAGAAGGGCTACGGCGGTCTGTCCGACACGGCCCGCTGGTACATCGGCGGCCTGCTCAAGCACGCGCCGTCGCTGCTCGCGTTCACGAACCCGTCGGTGAACTCCTACCACCGCCTGGTCCCCGGCTACGAGGCCCCGGTCAACCTCGTGTACTCGGCGCGCAACCGCTCCGCGTGCATCCGCATCCCGGTCACCGGTTCGTCCGCGAAGGCCAAGCGCGTGGAGTTCCGCGTGCCCGACCCGTCGGCGAACCCGTACCTCGCGTTCGCGGCGCAGCTGCTCGCCGGCATCGACGGCATCAAGAACCGCATCGAGCCGCCGGAGCCGATCGACAAGGACCTCTACGAGCTGCCGCCCGAGGAGCACGCGCAGATCGCGCAGGTCCCCGCGTCGCTCGGCGAGGCGCTCGACGCGCTCGAGGCCGACCACGACTACCTGACGCAGGGCGACGTGTTCACGCCCGACCTCATCGAGACGTGGATCGACTACAAGCGCACCAACGAGATCGACCCGATCCGTCTGCGCCCGCACCCGCACGAGTTCGAGCTCTACTACGACATCTGATCGGACCGGCTCCTCGTGAGCTCCTGATCCTCAGCGTGGCCCCCGACCGCCGACCGGTGGACGGGGGCCACGGTCGTGCCCGGCGCCGCGGCGGCTCAGAACGACCAGATCAGCGGGACGTACAGGACCGCGGCGGCGAGGAAGACGAGCGCGAGGGGCAGGCCGAGGCGCCAGTAGTCGCCGAAGCGGTAGCCGCCCGGCTGCAGCACCATGAGGTTGACGGGTGTCGCGATCGGGGTGAGGAAGGCCGCGGCACCGGCGACGGTGAGCGCCATCATGAACGGCTGCACGCTCACGTCGAGCGTCTGCGCGAACGACGCCGCGACCGGGGCCATGACGAGCACCGTCGCGACGTTCGAGATGAACTGGCCGAGCACGAGGGTGAGCACGCACACCACGAGGAGTGCGAGCCGGGGCGAACCGCCGCCGATGAGGCCGAGCACGAGGTCGGCGATGACGTCGGCCGCGCCGGAGGCCACGAACGCCCTCGAGAGCGGGATCAGCGCAGCGATGAGTACGACGGTGTCCCACGAGATCGCGCGGAACCCCTGGGGAACGGCGACGACCCGGGTGACCACGAGGGCCATCGCCGCGAGGAGCCCCACGATCACCGGCTGGATCACGCCGGTCGCGAGCAGCACGATCGTCACCGCGAGCACCGCGAGGCAGCGACGCCACCCGCGCCCGAGCGGGACGCCGCGCTGCAGGCTCAGCGGCGGGTCGACGGCGATGACGTCCGGCGACTGGGTGTACCGGTGCAGCGCTTCCCACGGGCCGCGCACGAGCACGGAGTCGCCTGCCTGGAGGGTCATCGCGCCCGACGGGGCGGCAGTGCCCGGAGCGGTCGACCGCCCGTCGCCGCGGCGGAGCGCGACGACGACGAGGCCCTCGTCGCGCGTGGTCATGCCGGGGCTGACGGTGCGCCCGACGAGGGTCGAGCGTGGGGCGATGAGCACCTCGGCGACGCCCGACCCGCCGGTGAACAGGCTCCGGGGGTCGAGGTCGGTCGCGTAGCTCTCCCGCCACGAGCGCACCCGCTCCCGCGGGTCGGTCGCGGTGCCAGCGTCACGACGAGCACGGCCGTCACGAGGACGAGCGGGACGCCCACGAGCGCGAACTCGAAGTAGCCGAACTCGCGCCCACCCGCCTCGGCCGCCGCCTCGGAGACGATGATGTTCACGGGCGTCCCCGTGAGCGTGAGCAGCGAGCCTGCGCCGGCGGCGAAGGCGAGCGGGATGAGCATGTGGGACGGGACCATGCCGGCCCGCGCGGCCGCGACGACCGCCACCGGCAGGAGCGCCGCGACGGCGCCGTTGATGCTGATGACCGCCGCGAGCACGGCCGCGACGCCCACCATGACGAGGAGAAGCCCCGTGCGTCCCCACGAGGCGCGCCGCTCGAGCCACTGCCCGATCCACGCAGTGATCCCGGTGGAGTCGAGGGCCTCGCTGAGCACGAACAGCGACGCGATGAACAGCACTATGGGGTCGCTGAACCCGGCGAGCGCGTCGCCGAGCGGGAGCACGCCGGTCGCCCACAGCGCGACGGGGACGAACAGCGCGACAACCACGAGCGGTAGCCGGTTGCTCATGAAGCCCGCGACCGCCAGCGCCAGGACCGCGAACGTCGCGACCGCCGGATCGACCATGCGCACCCTCCCGGGACGTCGGACGTCAGGATGCCATGCGCCGTCGGACGGGCCGGCGCGTCACGGGCGAGGCGGCACGCTCAGTCCTCGCCGTAGAAGAGCCGCTCCATGACGGTGCGTGCGCGGCGCGCGGTGCGCAGGTAGAGCTCCTCGAGCTCCGCGCCGGTCGCGACGTCGGGCAGGTCGAGCACCCGCGCGAGACCGAAGAGCGCCTGGCGGTCGTGCGGCAGCACGTCGGCGGTCGAGCCGCCGGTCCGCCCCGACCACAGCACGAGCGCGCTGCGCAGGCGCGACGCGAGGTGCCACGCCTCGCCCAGCACGGCGGCGTCGTCGGCGTCCACGAGCCCGGCGTCCACGGCGGCCTCGAGCGCCTCGACGGTCGACGTGGTCCGCAGGCCGGCGACCTCGTGCGCGTGCTCCAGCTGGAGCAGCTGGACGGTCCACTCGACGTCGGACACTCCCCCGCGGCCGAGCTTGAGGTGGCGCGACGCCTCGACGCCACGTGGCAGCCGCTCCGACTCCACGCGGGCCTTGATGCGACGCACCTCCCGCACCTGCGCCGCGTCGAGACCGCCGGCCGGGTACCGCACCGCGTCGACGACGGTCCGGAACTCCTCCCCCAGCCCGCCGACGTCGCCCGCGACGGGCCGAGCCCGCAGCAGCGCCTGGGCCTCCCAGACGCTGGACCAGCGCTGGTAGTACTCGGCGTAGGACGCGAGCGAGCGCACGAGCGGTCCGTTGCGGCCCTCGGGTCGCAGGTCGGCGTCGACGGGCAGCGCCGGCTCGGGCCCGACGGCGGACAGCAGCTGGCGCAGCCGTGTCGCCACGGCCGTGGCGTACGCCTGGGCGTCCGCGTCCGACGCCCCGGGGGCGGGGTCGTGCACGAACATCACGTCGGCGTCCGACCCGTAGCCCATCTCGCAGCCGCCGAGGCGGCCCATGGCCACGACGAGCATCCGTGCGGGCGCCGTCGCCGGGTCCTGCTCGACGTACCCGAGCTCGCCGCGCGCGACGAACTCGGCGACGCGCAGCGCACCGACGAGGACGACGTCCGCGGCCTCGGAGACGCTGCGCGCCGCCGTCACGGCGTCGATGGTCCCGAGCAGCTCCGCCGCGCCCGTGCGGGCGAGCTCGCGGCGACGCACGGCGCGCAGGCTCACCGTGGCCGGCTCCACCTGGTCGGCGCGCGTGAGGATCGCGTCGGTCTCGGACGCGAGCCGCTCCGCGCCGCGCGGCACGAGGTCCGCGTCGTCGGCCAGCCACCGCACGGACTCGGGCGAGCGCGCCAGCGCCTCCGCGAGGTAGCGCGAGCTCGCGAGGATCTGCGACAGACGGTGCGCCGCCGACCCGGAGTCGCGCAGCAGCTTGAGGTACCAGTGCGTGCTGCCCAGCTTCTCGGACAGCGTGCGGAACGCGAGCAGACCGGCGTCCGGGTCCGCCCCCTCGGCGAACCAGCCGAGCATGACGGGCAGGAGCTGGCGCTGGATGGCAGCGCGCCGGCTCACGCCCTCCGTGAGCGCGTTGACGTGGCGCATCGCCCCCGCCGGGTCGCGGTAGCCGATCGCGGCGAAGCGCGCCTTGACCGCCTCGGGCGCGAGGCTCACCTCGTCGGGCGAGAGCTGGGCAGTCGCCGGGAGGAGCGGGCGGTAGAACAGCTCCTCGTGCAGCCCGCGCACCTCGCGCCGCGTCGCCCGCCACCGCTCGACGAGCCCCTCGGCGCCCTCGGTGCGCATGCCGAGCGACCGGGCGAGGCGGCGCAGCTCGTCGTCGGCCGTCGGGACGAGGTGCGTGCGGCGGAGCCGGAAGAGCTGGATGCGGTGCTCCAGGGCGCGCAGGAACCGGTAGCACACGGCGAGCCGGGCGGCGTGCTCGCGGCCGACGTACCCGCCCGCGGCGAGCTCGGCGAGCGCCGTCAGGGTGCTGCGGCTACGGATCGTGTCGTCGGCCCGGCCGTGCACCAGCTGCAGCAGCTGGACCGTGAACTCGACGTCGCGCAACCCGCCCTTGCCGAGCTTGAGCTGCCGGTCCGCCTCCGCGGCGGGCACGTGGTCCTCGACGCGGCGGCGCATCGCCTGCGAGTCCTCGACGAAGTGCTCGCGCCCCGCGGCCGACCAGACGAACGGCGCCACGGCCTCCTCGTACTCCCGGCCCAGCGCGCGGTCGCCCGCGACCGTGCGCGCCTTGAGCAACGCCTGGAACTCCCAGGTCTTCGCCCAGCGCTCGTAGTACGCGACGTGGCTCGCGAGCGTGCGTACCAGCGGGCCCTGCTTGCCCTCGGGGCGCAGGGCGGCGTCCACGGTCCACAGCGCCGGCTCGCCCGACGTCCCCGAGCACACCCGGGCGAGGGCCGTCGCGAGCCGCGCGCCGACGCTCGTCGCGTACGCCTCGTCGGCGTCGTCGGTGGGCTCGACGACGTAAATGACGTCGACGTCGGACACGTAGTTGAGCTCGCGGGCACCGCACTTGCCCATGCCGATGACCGCGAGGCGCACGCCCGCGCCGTGGTCGTCGAGCTCGGCACGGGCGACGGCGAGCGCCGCCTCGAGCGCGGCACCGGCGAGGTCCGCGAGCGCCGCGCCGACGGCGGGCATGCGGGTCAGCGGCTCCGCGACGGTGAGGTCGGTGGCGGCGATCCGCAGGAGCCGCTCGCGGTACGCCCGGCGCAGCGCGTCGACGCGGGCGGGCCCGGCCTCGTCCGCGACGGGCACGTCGGCGCCCGGGTCGGCGCCGACGGCGCGCAGGAGCTCGGCGCGCACGGCGCCGGAGTCCACACCCGTCCCGGAGGTCGGGTCGGCGAGGAGCCGCAGCAGCCCGGGGCGCCGGACGACGTCGTCCCCGAGCGCGACGGACGCCCCGAGCACGGCGAGCAGGCGCTCACGCTCCGTCCCCGGCGCGAGGCACCGCCGCGCGAGCGCGAGGAGGTCCGGGTCGTCGTCCCGCAGCAGCGCGGTCGCGAGCCGGACGACCTGGAGGAGCGCGAGGTCCGGGTCGGCGCTCGCGCCGAACGCCGCGAGCAGGTCGTCGTCCGCCGCGCCCGCACCGGGCGCCGGCCCGCCCTGGGCCGCGGCCCCCGGTGCGCCGTCGAGCAGCCGCGCCAGGTCGGCGTCGTCGAGCAGGCCCGCCGACCGGGTGATGTCGGCGAAGCCGTAGCGCGCGAGCCGTGCCGTGCGCGTCGGGCGCCGCGGGGGGCCGGACGGGCCGGGCGTCGTCGTGCTCACAGGACCTGGAGGAACCGCTTCAGCTCGAACGGCGTGACCTGGGCGCGGTACTCGTCCCACTCCTGGCGCTTGTTGCGCAGCACGTAGTCGAAGACGTGCTCCCCGAGCGTCTCGGCCACGAGCTCCGACTTCTCCATGACGGCGATGGCGGCGTCGAGCGACTGCGGGAGCGGCTTGATGCCGAGGGCGCGCCGCTCGGCGTCGGTGAGCTCCCAGACGTCGTCCTCGGTGGCCTCCGGCAGCTCGTAGCCCTCGTCGATGCCCTTGAGCCCGGCGGCGAGCATGACCGCGAACGCGAGGTACGGGTTGGCGGCGGAGTCGAGCGCGCGGTACTCCACGCGGCTCGAGTTCCCCTTGCCCGGCTTGTACATCGGCACGCGCACGAGGGCGGAGCGGTTGTTGTGGCCCCAGCACACGTAGCTCGGCGCCTCGGCGCCGCCCCACAGGCGCTTGTAGGAGTTGACGTACTGGTTGGTGATCGCGGTGATCTCGGCCGCATGGACCAGCAGGCCCGAGATGAACTGGCGCGCCGTCTTGGACAGCTCGAACTGGGCACCGGGCTCGTGGAACGCGTTGCGGTCGCCCTCGAAGAGCGACAGGTGCGTGTGCATGCCCGACCCGGGCTGGTCGGCGAGCGGCTTCGGCATGAACGACGCGAACACGCCCTGCTCGAGCGCGACCTCCTTGACGACGGTGCGGAACGTCATGAGGTTGTCCGCCGTGGTCAGGGCGTCGGCGTACCGCAGGTCGATCTCGTTCTGGCCCGGCCCGGCCTCGTGATGGGAGAACTCGACCGAGATCCCCATCGACTCGAGCATCGTGATCGCGGCGCGGCGGAAGTCGTGCGTGGACCCGCGCGCGAGGTGGTCGAAGTACCCGCCCTGGTCGACGGGGACGAGCGGCGCGTCGGTCGTGGCCGGCTGGTTGAACAGGTAGAACTCGACCTCGGGGTGCGTGTAGAACGTGAACCCCTTGTCGCTCGCACGGGCCAGCGCACGCTTGAGGACGTTGCGCGAGTCCGCGAGGGACGGCTCGCCGTCGGGCGTGAGGATGTCGCAGAACATCCGCGCGGTGCCGTGCCGGTCCCCGCGCCAGGGCAGCACCTGGAACGTCGTGGGGTCCGGCTTGACGATCATGTCGGCCTCGTACACGCGCGTGAGGCCCTCGATCGCGCTGCCGTCGAACCCGATGCCCTCCGCGAACGCGGACTCGAGCTCCGCCGGAGCGATGGCCACCGACTTGAGCATCCCGAGCACGTCGGTGAACCAGAGCCGGATGAAGCGGATGTCCCGTTCCTCGACCGTGCGGAGCACGAACTCCTGCTGCCTGTCCATGCGGTACATCCTGCCTGATCCGCGCGCCCGACGAGTGACGCGCCCGGGTGGCGGACCCGGTGCGTCCCGGACGGGGCGGACGTCGGGTGCTCGTCTAGGCTGGCGGCATGGCTGATCTGCGCGTGGCGCTGGCACAGGTCGACACGTGCGTGGGGGACCTCGACGGCAACGCCGCTCTCGTCCTCGAGCGCACCCGGCAGGCCGCCGCGGCCGGGGCCGACCTCGTGGTCTTCCCCGAGATGACGCTGACGGGCTACCCCGTCGAGGACCTCGCGCTGCGCGCCTCGTTCCGGCGGGCGGCGTGGGCCGCGGCCGCCGAGGTCGCGGCGCAGCTCGCCGCCGAGGGGCTGGGCGCCACGACCGTCGTGCTCGGGACGGTGGGCACCGCCGGCGCGCCCCGCGGTGCGGGTGCCGCGGAGCGCGAGGCGTCGGGCAGCCCCGCCGACCTGCCGACCAACCGCGCCGTCGTGCTGCGCGACGGCGCGGTGCAGGCCGCGTACGACAAGCACCACCTGCCGAACTACGGCGTGTTCGACGAGTTCCGCATCTTCGCGCCCGGGCGCACGACGACGGTCGTGGAGGTCGCCGGTCGCCGTGTCGGCGTCGCGATCTGCGAGGACATCTGGCAGGACGGCGGCCCCGTCGCCGAGATGGCCGCGCTCGACGAGGCGGGCGACGGGCTCGACCTGCTCGTCGTGCTCAACGGGTCGCCCTTCGAGGAGGGCAAGGGGCACGTCCGCACCGACCTCGCCGCGCGCCGGGCCCGCGAGGTCGACGCCCCGGTCGTCTACGTCAACATGGTCGGCGGGCAGGACGACCTCGTGTTCGACGGCGGCTCGTTCGTCCTGGACCGCACCGGCGACCTGCTCGCCCGCGCGCCGCAGTTCGTCGAGGACCTCCTCGTGTGGGACCTGCCGGACGGCGCACCGCCGGGCCGCGGCCCCGTGGCCCCCGAGCTGCACCCCGACGAGGAGGTGTACCGGGCGTGCGTCACCGGCCTCGCGGGCTACGTGCGCAAGAACGGCTTCCGCTCCGTCGTGCTGGGCGCGTCCGGCGGCATCGACTCGGCGCTCACCGCGACGATCGCCGCGGACGCGATCGGCGGGGAGAACGTCGTCGCCGTGTCCATGCCGTCCGTCTACTCCTCCGAGCACAGCAAGGACGACGCCGCCGACCTCGCCAAGCGCCTCGGGGCGGACTACCGCGTCCAGCCCATCGCGCCGATGGTCGACGCGTTCCAGGGCGAGCTGCACCTGACCGGCGTCGCCGAGGAGAACCTCCAGGCCCGTGTGCGCGGCGTCGTGCTCATGGCCGTCTCCAACACCGAGGGGCACCTCGTCATCGCCCCGGGGAACAAGTCCGAGCTCGCGACCGGGTACGCGACCATCTACGACGCCGGCAGCATCGGCGGCTTCGCGCCCATCAAGGACGTGGACAAGTCCCGCGTGTGGCAGCTCGCGCGGTGGCGCAACGACGCGGCGCTCGACGCGGGCGAGATCCCGCCCATCCCCGAGTCGTCGATCACCAAGCCCCCGTCGGCCGAGCTGCGCCCGGGGCAGAAGGACCAGGACTCGCTGCCGCCGTACGACCTGCTCGACGAGGTGCTCGACGCGTACATCGAGCACGCCGAGGGGCGCGCCGAGCTCCTGGCGCGCGGGTTCGACCCCGAGGTCGTGGACACGGTGGTCCGGCTGGTCGACCGTGCCGAGTGGAAGCGCCGCCAGTACCCGCCGGGCACCAAGGTCACCGCCCTGGCGTTCGGGCGCGACCGCCGCCTGCCCATCACGTCCCGCTGGCGCGAGCCGCTCGCCTGAGCCGCGCGCCCTGGCCGGTGGCGCGACGCGCCGCCGTGCCGACCGAACCCCACCGTGGAAAGGCCGTCATGTCCGCACACACCGCCCCCGAGCCGTCGGCACCGGACCGCGCACCGACCCCCCGCCGCGTGCGCGTCCACCACCTCGCGGAGGCGAAGGCCCGCGGCGAGAAGATCACCATGCTCACCGCCTACGACGCCGTCACGGCGCGCCTGTTCGACGACGCGGGCATCGACGTGCTGCTCGTCGGCGACTCGATCGGCAACACGATGCACGGGCACGCCACCACGCTCCCCGTCACCGTCGACGACATGGTCCCGGCGGCACGCGCCGTGGCCCGCGCCGCCCGGCGCGCCCTGGTCGTCGTCGACCTGCCGTTCGGCTCCTACGAGGCCGGGCCGGAGCAGGCGCTCGCGACCGGCGTGCGGTTCCTCAAGGAGACCGGCGTGAGCGCGGTCAAGCTCGAGGGCGGACGCCGGGTGGTGCCGCAGGTGCGGGCGCTCACGGAGGCGGGCATCCCGGTCGTCGGCCACCTGGGGTACACGCCGCAGTCGGAGAACGCGCTGGGCGGGCCGCGCGTGCAGGGCCGCGGGGACGACGCCGCGGAGCGGCTCAGCGAGGACGCGCTCGCCGTCGCGGAGGCCGGGGCGATCGCGGTCGTCCTGGAGATGGTCCCCGTCGAGGTGGCCGCACGCGTCACCGAGATCCTCGCCGTGCCGACCATCGGCATCGGCGCCGGGCCGCAGTGCGACGGCCAGGTGCTCGTGTGGACGGACATGGCGGGGATGACGGACTGGTCGCCCCGGTTCGCGCGGCGCTACGCGGAGCTGGGGCAGGCGCTGCAGGGAGCGGCCCGGGCGTACGCCGACGACGTGCGCGCGGGCGCCTTCCCCGACGACGGCCACAGCTTCGCCCAGTGACGCGGCGCGTCCGTCAGCCGCCCGAGCCGGTGCCGTCGCGGTCCGCGGCCCACGCGACGAGCCCCGCCGCGACGGCCGCGGCGTAGCGCTCGCGCCCGTCCTCGGACTCCATGAGCGCCGCCTCCTCGGGGTGGCGCATCTGGCCGAGCTCGAGCATCACGGCGGGGCGCTCGGCGTGGTTGAGCGTCGCCAGGTCCGCGCGGCGCGAGATCGCGTCGTCGTACCGGTCGGACGGCACGAAGCCGGCCGCTCCGAGCGCGGCGACGAGGTCCGCCGCGAGCGCGGCGCTCGGCTCCCCCTGCGCCTCGTGGACCGGCGGGTCGGCCACGATCGCGAAGAAGCCGCGCACGCCGCGGTCCTCGGCACCGTCGGCGTGCAGGGACACCAGGACGTCGGCGCCGTGCTCCTGCGGGAAGCGGCCCCGCGCGTCGACGCACGGGCCGACGCCGTCGTCGTCGGACCGCGTGAGCACCACGACGGCGCCGAGCGCGGTCAGTCGCTGCGTCAGCCGGGACGCCGCGTCCCAGGCGAACGCGTGCTCCGGGTAGCCGCCGTCGGTAGCCGTGCCGACGGTGTTGCACGCCTTCGTGCTGCCGCGGCCGTCCGGGACGGGGGCGTTCACGGTGAGGGGGTGCTCGGCGTTCGCGCCGTTGTGCCCCGGGTCGAGGGCGATCGTCAGGCCGGCGAGGGGGGCGGCGTCGTCGGCGGACCCCTCCTCGGTGTCGCCGGCCCCGGTGTCGTCCGAGGCGCCGTCGGTCGCCTCCGGCGTCCGCGGCCCCGGGGCGGTGGCGGACGGCGACGCGGTGGTCGCCGGGTCCCCCGACGTCCCCGCCCGCACCTGGAGCGCGACGAGGAACGTCAGCGCACCGACGGCGATCCCGGCGAGGAGCAGACCGAGCCGGCCCGCCCACGCGCGGCGTGGTGAGGGCACCGGCGCGTGCGTCACTCCTCGCGCTCGCGGCGGTCTTCCTCGTCCCACGCCTCGGAGCGCTCGTGCGCCGTCTGGAGCGCGCGCTCGGCCTCCTCGCGCGTCGCGTACGGACCCATGCGGTGCGACCACGAGCCGCTCGGCCCCCGGTGCACCTCGCCCGTGCGCGTGTCGAAGTAGTACTGGTCCTGGCTCGCCGGGTCGCCGTCGTCGGAGAAGCGTGAGGTGCTCATGTCCTCGATCCTCCCGCAGATCGGTACCGCGCACACGCCTTCGTAGACTGGCCGTCATGCCCCCGACGTCCCCCGCCGCCCACCCGGGCGCGACCCACTCCCCGACCGGCCGCCCTCCCGGGCGGCGTGCGCCGCTGCAGCCCGGGACGGTCGGACCGCAGCGCCCGGTGCCGGCGTCGATCGTCCGGCCCGAGTACGTCGGGCGGCCCGCTCCGCGGCCGTACACCGGCAGCGAGGTCAACGACCCCGAGACGATCGAGCGCATCCGGACCGCGTCGCGGGTCGCCGCGCAGGCGCTCGCCGAGGTCGGGCGGCACGTGGCGCCCGGCGTCACCACCGACGAGCTCGACCGCGTCGGGCACGCGTTCCTCCTGGACCACGGCGCGTACCCGTCCACGCTCGGCTACCGCGGCTTCCCGAAGTCGCTGTGCACGTCCGTCAACGAGGTGGTCTGCCACGGGATCCCGGACTCCACCGAGCTCGTCGAGGGCGACATCGTCAACGTCGACGTCACGGCCTTCGTCGGCGGCGTGCACGGCGACAACAACGCGACCTTCGCCGTCGGCGAGGTCGACGAGGAGTCCGCGCTGCTCGTCGAACGCACGCGCGAGGCGCTCGAGCGCGGGATCAGGGCCGTCGCCCCCGGCCGGGAGGTCAACGTCGTCGGCCGCGTCATCGAGCGCTACGCCGCCCGGTTCGGGTACGGCGTCGTGCGCGAGTACACCGGTCACGGCGTCGGGCGGGCGTTCCACTCCGGGCTCGTCATCCCCCACTACGACGCCGCGCCGTCGCACAGCACCGTGATCGAGGCGGGCATGGTCTTCACCATCGAGCCCATGCTCACGCTCGGCACGTCCGAGTGGCGGATGTGGGACGACGGGTGGACCGTAGTCACCGCAGACACGTCACGGACGGCTCAGTTCGAGCACACCCTGCTGGTGACCGACCACGGAGCGGAGATCCTCACACTCCCATGAACGCGCACACCTCCTCGCACGGCGACGCGGACACGTCCCGACCCGCCCTGGCGTTCGGCGTCGACGTCGGCGGCAGCGGCGTCAAGGGGGCGCCGGTCAACCTCGCCACGGGCGAGCTGGCCCAGGACCGACGCCGCATCCCGACGCCGCAGCCCTCGACACCGCAGGCGGTCGTCGAGGTCATCGCGACGCTCGTCGACGACTTCGACCTGCCCGCGGACGTCCCCGTCGGCGTGGCGTTCCCCGCACCCCTCCAGCACGGCGTCGTGCGTTCCATGGCGAACCTCGACCAGTCCTGGACGGGCGTGGACGTCCCGGCGCTGCTCCACCGCGAGACCGGGCGCCACGTCGTCGCCGTCAACGACGCCGACGCGGCCGGTGTCGCCGAGGTGCGCTACGGCGCGGCCCGGGACACCGAGGGCGTGGTGCTCGTGGCGACGCTCGGTACGGGGATCGGCAGCGCCCTGGTCGTGGAGGGGCACCTGCTGCCCAACAGCGAGCTCGGGCACCTGGAGATCGACGGGTACGACGCCGAGACCCGGGCCTCGGACGCCGCACGCGACCGCGAGGACCTCGACTGGGAGCAGTGGGCCGAGCGCCTGCAGCGCTACTTCGGGGTGGTCGAGGACCTGCTGTCGCCCGACCTCATCGTCGTGGGCGGCGGCGTGAGCAAGAAGCACGAGAAGTTCCTCCCGCTGCTCCACCTGCGCGCGCCCGTCGTGCCGGCGCGCCTGCGCAACGCCGCAGGCATCGTAGGAGCCGCCGCGCTCGCCGCGGAGGACGCCCGCCGCAGCGCGGACGCCCGCTGACGCGAGCTCAGCTGGCGACCTCGCGCCCCGAGGTGACCTCGTGCTGGTCGGTGTCGAACATCTCGATGACGCCGAGCATCTCGAGCACGTCCGTCACGACGCTCGGCGGGTTGCGGAGCGTGACCGACAGCCCCTCCTCCGAGCCGATCGTGTAGAACTGCACGAGGAACGCGATCCCGGTGGAGTCCATGAACGTCACCTTCGAGGTGTCGATGACCACCGGCACGTCGCGCTCGAGCGCGTTCGCGAGGGCGGCGCTCGCCTCGCTGCGCAGGGCGACGTCGATCTCGCCCCACATGTCCACGACGCTGGCCCCGGGCTCCTCGATCAGCCGGATGCCGCCCGTCTCGAGCGTCGTTCCCCTGGTTCCTGACTGGTGCATCGGTACCGCCCCGCCTTCTGCTGCCCAACCCCGCCCCCGACGGGGTCGACGTCGCCTGCCCGACGTCACGACCGGACGGACCGCCTCGTGCGCGTCCTCGAGCACGAGAGTGGCCCACGCGGCCGGTTCGACGCCAGCGTAGCCCATGAATGCCACCGACAGGGAGCCCTCTGGCCGAATCTTTACCTTCGACACCGAATCGCCGACCACGGCGGACGACGGTTGACGATTCATTCACCGGATGGACGCTCGTCCAGTACGCGGACGGCCGCCGGGCGCGGGCGTGTGCCCGCTCCCGACGGCCGTCCCGACCGTGCGCCGAGGATCAGCCCGTGTTCTGCAGGCCGGCGGCGACGCCGTTGACGGTCAGGAGCAGCAGGTGCTGGAGCTCGTCCTTCACCGGCCCCTCAGCGCCCGCGCGCAGACCGCGCAACGCGCGGACCTGCAGGAGCGACAGGGCGTCGACGTACGGGCTGCGCAGCTGCACGGCCCGGCCGAGCACGCGGCGCCCGGCCAGCGGCCACGCGTTGCCGGTCACCGCGAGCACCTGCTCGCGCGTCAGGCGCATCTCGTCGAGCACCGCGGCGGCGAGGTCGTCGCGGTCGCCCAGCGCCAGGTAGCGCTCGGCGATGCGCTCGTCGCTCTTGGCGAGCGACATCTCGACGTTGTCGAGCAGCGTCGCGAACAGCGGCCACTCGCGGTGCGCCTCGCGCAGCAGCTCGAGGTCGCCGAACTCCGCGAGCGCGGTGCCGAGCCCGTACCAGCCGGCGAGGTTGATGCGGGCCTGCGACCAGGAGAACACCCACGGGATCGCCCGCAGGTCCTCGAGCGACTCCACCGACAGGCCGCGTCGGGCCGGGCGGGAGCCGATCGGCAGCAGGCCGACCTCCTCCAGCGGGGTCACCTCGGAGAACCACTGCGGGAAGCCCTCGGCGCGCACGAGCTCGTGGAACCGGCGGCGCGAGGAGGCGTCGAGCGCGGTCGCGAGCTCGCGGTACCGCTCCGTCGCCTCGGCGTTGCGCCGCTCCGTCGACGGGGCGGACGCGAGCAGCGTCGCCGCGGCGACCTGCTCGATGTGGCGCGAGGCGATCGTCGGGTCGCCGTAGCGGGCGAGGATGACCTCGCCCTGCTCGGTGAGCTTGAACCGCCCGTCCACCGAGCCCGGGGGCTGCGCAAGGACGGCGCGGTTCGCGGGGCCGCCGCCGCGACCGAGCGCGCCGCCACGGCCGTGGAACAGCGTGAGCGTGATGTCGTGACGCTGCGCCCACTGGGCGATGCGGCGCTGCGCGTCGTGCAGCGCGAGGGTCGCGGAGACCGGGCCGACGTCCTTGGACGAGTCCGAGTAGCCGAGCATGACCTCGACGCGGCGCCCGTTCTCCGCGAGCCGACGCTGCACCTGGGGCTGCGTCAGCATGGCCTCGAGGATGTCGACGCTGGCCGCGAGGTCGGCGAAGGTCTCGAACAGCGGGACGGCGTCGACGACCGGGACGTCCGTGCCCTCGAACGCGAGTTCGGCGAGCTCGTACACCGCCGCGAGGTGCTCCGGCTTCTGCGTGAACGACACGATGTACCGGCGGGCCGCGCGCTGGCCGTAGCGCTGCTGGACGGCGCCGAGCGCGCGGAACGTGTCGAGCACCTCGCGCGTGCGGTCGGAGAGCTCGCCGTGCACGCCCTTCTCGGCGATCTCCGCGAGCGCCGCCTCGTGCACCTGCGAGTGCTGGCGCACCTCGAGCTCGGCGAGGTGGAACCCGAAGGTCTCCACCTGCCACACGAGCTGCTGCAGGTCGCCGTACGCCGCGCGCGGTGCGCCCGCGGCGACGAGCGAGTCCTGGACGACGCGCAGGTCCGCCTCGAGCTGCTCGGGGTCCGGGTAGGCGAGATCGGCGTCACGGGCGCGCGTCGCGGCGATGCGGTCGGCGACCACGAGCAGCACCGCGCGGTGCGGCTCGCGCGGCGAGGCCTCGGCGGCGGTCGCGGTGACGACCTCCGAGAGCTGGCGCTGGCGCTGCCACAGCGCGCGGAGCCCGTCGGAGGGCGGCGTGCCCTGCTCGTCGAGCGTGAGCTTGCGGCCCACGCGGCGGGCCTGCTCCTCGAGCGCGGTGAGCGCGTGCTCGGACGCGACCGCCGCGGCCCGGCGCGTGACCTCCGCCGTGACGTTGGGGTTGCCGTCGCGGTCGCCGCCGATCCACGTGCCGAGGCTGACGAACGGCCGCACGAGCGGCTCCTCGCGTCCTGCCTCGTCGCCCAGCAGCCAGTCGTCCAGCCGCCGGTACACCGCGGGGAACGTGTCGAACATCGTCGCGTCGAACACGCCGAGCGCGGTCTTGACCTCGTCGAGGACCGACGGCTTGTGCTCGCGGATCGGTGCGGTCCGCCACATCGTGTCGATCTCGGCGAGCAGGCGCCGCTCGTTCTCGGCGAGCGAGGTGCCGCCGAGGTGCTGCGCGTCGCGCTCGTCGAGCAGCGTCGCGATGCGTCGCACGGCTCCCGAGACGGCGCGGCGCCGCGCCTCCGTCGGGTGCGCCGTCAGCACCGGGCGGAACTCGAGGCGGCGCAGCCGGCGCAGCGCCTCCTCGCGGCCCACCTCGGCAGTGAGCTGCTCGAACGCCTCGGGCAGGGAGTCGTCCTGCGTCACCGCGTCCTGGGCGAACTCGGCCTCGCGCTCGCGCAGGACGCGCACGCGGTGGTACTCCTCGGCGAGGTTCGCCAGGTGGAAGTAGCACGTGAAGGCGCGGGCCACCTGCTCGGCGCGCTCCATCGAGAGCCCGTCCACGAGGGCCTCGGCCTCGGCGAGCACGGAGCCGGTCGGGTCGTCGTACGCGCGGATCGCGAGCTCGCGCAGGCGCTCGACGTCGTCGAGCAGTCCCTGCCCTCCTGTCTCGCGCAGCACGGTGCCGAGGAGACCGCCGAGGAGGCGGACGTCGTCGCGGAGCGGGGCGGGGACGTCGTGGCGGGCGAGCCCGCGACCTGCGTCCGGGGACAGTTCCGGTAGGGAGAGGTCGTTCACGGGGACGAGGGTATTCCTTGACCGGCACCGGACGCGCGTCCCGTCCGGTGGATGATCGCGCCAGCGGACGGTACGGACCCCGCCGGGGCCGTCGAGCGACGGTCGCCGGCGGGATCCCGCCGCAGGTCAGCTGCTGTACGCGCCCTGCCAGACCGTGTCGAACGGGGTCGCCGCGGGAACCCGCGCGGCGATGCCCTGCGTCACGACCTCCTTGGCCACCTCGACCGCCGAGCGCACGTCCGCGCCCCGTGCGAGCTCGGCCGTGATGGCGGCGGCGAACGTGCACCCGGCGCCCGAGACCCGCTCCTGCCCGACCTTGGGCCGCGTCAGGACGAGCACCTCGTCGCCGTCCACGAGGACGTCGACCGCGTCGGGGCCGGGCAGCTCGACGCCGCCCTTCGCGACGACGTAGCGCGGGCCGAGGTCGCGAATGCGCCGCGCGGCGTCGACGAGCTCGTCGACCGTCTCGATCGAGTCCACGCCCGCGAGGGTGCGCGTCTCGAAGAGGTTGGGCGTGACCACGGTCGCGAGGGGCAGCACCTTCTCGCGCAGCGCGGTGTCGGTGTCGAGCGCCGCGCCCGGCTCCTGCCCCTTGCAGATGAGCACCGGGTCGACCACGACGTGGTCCCAGGGCCGCGACGCGAGCGAGGCCGCGACGACGTCGATCGTCGCGGGCGTCCCCAGCATGCCGACCTTGACGACGGACGGCGCGTGGGTCGCGACCGCGGCCTCGAACTGGTCGGCGATCACCTGCGGCTCGACGGGGACGAAGCGGTGGCCCCAGTCGTTCTTCGGGTCGAACGAGACGATGCACGTCAGCGTCCCGACGCCGTAGGCGCCGAGCTGCTGGAACGTCTTGAGGTCGGCCTGGATGCCGGCCCCGCCGGTCGCCTCCGAACCGGCGATCACGTAGGCGATGGGCGGCTGCTGCGTCATGGGTCTCCTGAGCACGGGTGTGCTGGTCGTCGGCACGGCCGCGCCGCGGCGCGCCGTTCCGGTGCGGACGGCTCGTGTGCGGACGAGCCGGTCTGTACGCCGGGTTCTGTTCCCGCGCGCGGTCACCCCCGCGCGGGCGACGGTCATCCATCTAGGGCGTGCGTCGCCGCACGCCTCGAGCGGTCTACCCGGGAGCTCGGGCGGGCCGCCCTCGAACGCTCCCTGTCTGACCTTGCTCCAGGTGGGGTTTACCGAGCCGGACCGGTCACCCGGCCCGCTGGTGGTCTCTTACACCACCGTTTCACCCTTACCGCGCCTGCCGGGGCCGGAGCCTCGGCGAGCGTGGCGGTCTGTTCTCTGTGGCACTGTCCCGCGGGTCACCCCGGGTGGGCGTTACCCACCACCTCGCCCTACGGAGCCCGGACGTTCCTCGGCGGGAGGTCCTGCGACCTGCCCGACGCGACCGTCCGACCGACTCGTCCGCCCCCCAAGGCTACCGGCTGCGCCGCGGCGCCCCGGACGTCAGTCGTCCGAGCCCGGCACGCCGCGACGTCAGACGTCGACGCGGTACGGCAGCACGAGCTCGTCTCCGCTCACGCCGCGGATGCCCCAGCTCTCGGGCGGCGCCTCGAGCACGACGAGCTCGAGGTCGTCCGCGGACAGCCCGAGGGCGGGGGCGACGTCGTCGTACAGCGCGGCCACGAGCGCCCGCTTCGCCGCGCGCGAGCGGCCCGCGAAGCACACGACCTCCACGACGAGGTACGCGTCCGAGCGCGGGGCGACCAGGTCGTCGTCGTCCAGGAGGAGGAAGCGGTGGAACCGCTTGTCCTGCGGCAGCCGCCACGCGCGCACGAGGGCGCCGTGCAGCGCCTCGGACACCTCCGCGCGCCGCTCGCCCCACACGCTGCGTCGTCCGTAGATCTTGACCTGCGCCATCGCGCGAGCGTAGCGGCTCGCCGTGACGCAGCCCACGCCGGCCGCCGCTCCCCCGCCGCCGGTCCGGCGCACCGGGACTCGTACAGTGGGCCGGTGCTCGTGCTCCTCCCCCCGTCCGAGGGCAAGACCCCGGCGCCCGACGGCGCCCGCCCGGTCGACCTCGGGTCGCTCAGCTCCCCGGTGCTCGGTCCGCAGCGCGAGCGCGTGCTCGACGCGCTCGTGGCCGCGAGCGCCCTGCCGGAGGCCGTCGAGGTGCTCGGCGTGAGCCCGGGGCTCGAGCCGGAGGTGCGCCGCAACACCGGGCTCCGCTCGGCACCGGCCGCTCCGGCGGCACAGGTCTACACGGGCGTGCTGTTCGCCGCCGCGGACCTCGCGGGCGCGCTGGACGCGGGCGGGGAGACGGCCCGCCGGGCGTCGGACGGCGTGCGCGTGGTCTCGGGGCTGTGGGGCGCCCTGTCCCCCGCCGACCGGGTTCCCGCCTACCGCCTGTCGATGGGCGTGACGCTGCCCGGCGTCGGGCGGCTCGCGACCGCGTGGCGCCCGCACCTGGCCGAGGTGCTCGACGCGCGGGCTGCGGGCGACGTCGTCGTCGACTGCCGGTCGGCGACGTACGCCGCGGCGTGGACGCCGCGCACGTCCGGCGAGGACGCGCCGCAGCACGTCGCGGTGCGCGTCCTGCGCGAGCAGGACGGCCGGCGGACCGTGGTGTCGCACCACGCGAAGCACACGCGCGGCGTGCTGACCGGGCACCTCCTGCGACGCCCCGGCGTCGTGGCCTCCGTCGACGACCTCGCGAAGGCCGCGGACGAGCTCGTGGGCACGGCGCTGCTGGACGCCGCCGTCACCGAGGGCGGCCGGGGACGCCTCACGCTCGAGCTCGTCGTCGCCTGAGCCGGCGGCTCAGAGGTCGCCTCAGGTCAGAGATCGCTCGGGACGCCCTGCGCGACGAGCTCGCTCGTCCCGTCGGCCCACAGCCGCAGCAGGCTGACGGACGCCGTCGGCACGCGCAGCCGCGACCACTGGGCGGGCGGCGCCTGGATGCTCGCGCCGATCGTGGCGCGCACCTGCACGGCGTGCCCCACGACGACGACCGTCCGCCCGGCGGCGGGCGCGCCGTCGAGGTGCGTGCGGACGAGGTCGTCGAGCGCGCCGCGCACACGCACCCCGACGTCCGCGACCGACTCGCCGTCCGGCGCCGTGACGGTTCCCGTCGTGTACCACTGCTCGCGCAGCCCGGGCCACCGCTCGTCGATCTCGGCCGCGGTCAGGCCGTCCCAGGCCCCGAAGTCCACCTCGGCGAACCGGGGGTCGGTCGTCACCGGCAGGCCGAGGCGGCGCCCGACGGCGCCGGCCGTCTCCTGCGCCCGCAGCAGCGGCGACGCGACGAGCGACGTCGGGCGCGGCACGTCGGCCCACGCCGTGCGACCGACGCGGAAGACGAGGTCGGCGGCCTGCGCCGCCTGCGTGCGCCCGCGCGACGTGAGCGCCGGGCCGGGCGCCGAGGAGCCGCTGAACGCCCCGGCGACGGTGTGGGCGGTCTGGCCGTGCCGCACCAGCACGACGGTCAGCGCCGGGAGGTCGTCGAAGCGGACCGCCGCGCCGGACGGCCACGCGGCCCCGGCGGTCGGCACCGCCGTCGTCACCGAGGTCTCCGTCCGCGAGGACCCCGCGCCGGGCGCAGCCTCGAGCGGGACGTGCACGGACCCTGCCCGGGCGTCGTCCGCGGGCGCGTCGTCCGGCCCGCCGTGGTCGCGCGCGATGTCGGCGCCGGTGTCCATCGCCTCGTTCGCGAGGCGGTCGGCGGCGGCGTTCTGGGCGCGCGGGACCCACTCGTACGTCGCGTTCCCGGGCGGCAGGACGGCGGCCGCCTCCGCGGCCAGCCGGCGCATGTCGTCGTGCTTGATCTGCCAGCGCCCGGACATCTGCTCGACGACGAGGCGCGAGTCCATCCGCACCGTCACGTGCGCGCCGGGGTCGATCTGCGCCACCGCGCGCAGCCCGGCGACGAGCCCCGAGTACTCGGCGACGTTGTTCGTCGCGACGCCGAGGAACCCCGCGCGCTCGGCCAGGAGCGCGTCCGTGGCGCCGTCGCGCACGACCGCGCCGTAGCCGGCGGGACCCGGGTTGCCGCGCGAGCCGCCGTCGGCCTCGACGACGAGGTGCCGGCCGGAGGCGCGGCCGTCGGGCGCGGGACGAGCGTCGCTCACGCGCTCACGGCCTCCGGACGCACGACGATGTGGCCGTAGTCCTCGAGGCGGACCACCTGCTCCGGCGCGGCGGACGTGATGGCCGCGAGCTCCGCGCGGCTGAGGTCGACGTTGAGGCCCTCGACGCGCTGGCCGCGCAGCGCCACGACGCCCCGGCCCCCGTTCTGGTCGCGCACGCGCTCGTAGAGGGCCAGCAGCGTGGCGTCGAGGCCCGTGACGGCGCCGCGCCGGCGCTCGGCGACCTGCCCGGCCTCCTCGTCGAGCTCCGCGAAGCGCGCGTCGCGCTCCGCGACGACCTCGGCCCGCGCCGACTCCAGCTCCGCGTGGGCGGACTCGAGACGCGCGAGAGCCTCCTCGTGCGCCTCGAGGCGCTCCATGACGTCGAGCTCGACCTCCTCCAGCGCGGCCTGACGGCGGGCGAGCGACTCGAGCTCGCCGACGAGCGCCTGCGCGTCCTTCGCGCCGACCTGCCCGGCGTCGAGCCGCGCCTGGTCACGGGCGGCCCGTGCCCGCACCTGCTCGACGTCGCCCTCGGCCTTCGCCAGCTCGCGCCGCAGGTCGGAGGCCGCGGTGCGGGACTCGACGAGGGAGGAGCCGAGGTCCTTGAGCTGGGCGTCGAGCTCGGCGATGCGCGCGAGCTCGGGCAGGTTGCGGCGCCGGTGCGCGAGCTGCTGGGCGCGCGTGTCGAGCTCCTGGACGTCGAGCAGGCGGAGCTGGTCGGCCGGCGGTGCGGTGGCCACGTGGTGTTCCTCTCGTCGGACCCGGTCGGGTCAGGGCGTCGGTCGGGCGGCCGCGGACGGCGCCGACGGGATGCGGGCCGTCCACGGGTCGGTGGGGGTCGTGCTGACCCGCGTCTCCACGTGCTCGCCGCGCTCGGCGAGCGCCCGCACGAGGTCCTCGGCAGCGTAGCGGAGCCACGGCCACTCGGACGCGAAGTGCGGGACGTCCACGAGGTAGGGCGTGGCCGGCCCGCCGGTCGTCGCGGCCTCGAGGACGGCGCGCTCGCGCAGCTCGGAGACCGGGTGGTGGCGCAGGTCGGACGTGACGTACACGTCGGCGCCGCTCCCGCGCACGGCGTCGAACAGCGAGTCCCCGGAGCCGCCCACGACGGCGACCGACTCGACCCGCGCGTCGAGGTCGCCCGCGACGCGCACGCCCTGCGCCGTCGCGGGCAGGACCGCGGCGACCTGCTCGGCGAACGCGCGCAGCGTCGTCGGGGCGGCCAGCCGGCCGACCCGCCCCGTGCCCGTGGTGACGGCGCGCGGCGGCCCGCCGGCCCGCTGCGGTGCGGCGTGAGGCACGAGCGGCACGCGGTGCAGGAGGTCGAGCGCGTCCGCGAGCGCGTCCGCGACGCCCCGCTCGGCCGCGTCGGCGTTGGTGTGCGCGACGTACAGGGCGCACCCCCCGCGGATGAGGCGGTGGACGAGCGAGCCCTTGAACGTCGTCGCGGCGACGGAGTGGACCGGCCGCAGGAACAGCGGGTGGTGCGTCACCAGGAGGTCCGCGCCCCAGTCGAGCGCCTCGTCGGCGACGTCCTCGACGGGGTCGACGGCGAGCAGCACCTTGCGCACCCGCGCGCCCGGGTCGCCGGCGACGAGGCCCACCGCGTCCCAGTCCTCGGCCGTCGACGGCGGATAGAGCCCGTCGAGCGTCCGCACGACCTCGGCGAGCGTCGGGGTGGTCGCGGGAGCTGGGGGTTCGGACGCCATGGCCGCAGGCTAACGTCGCCCGGGCGGCGGTGCGCGGTCGTGCCGCACCCGGCCGCCGGCGCGCGGTCGACGACGGGTCGCCCCGCCCGTCACTTGGCCTGCGCGTAGTCCTCGACGACCGCGACGCTCAGCGGGAAGTCGACCGGGAAGTCGCCGAACAGCAGCCGCCCGGCCTCCGCCGCGGCGTCCCGCACGACCGCGGCCACCGCGTCGGCGAGTGGGGCCGGGGCGTGCACGATCACCTCGTCGTGCAGGAAGAAGACGAGGTGCGGGCGCGCGGCGAACGGCGCGGGCGCCGCGCCGTCGTCGTCCCCCTCGCCGAGCGCCCACAGCCGCCGCCGGATCGACGCGAGCCAGCACAGGGCCCACTCGGCCGCGGTGCCCTGCACCACGAAGTTGCGCGTGAAGCGCCCCCAGGCCCGGGCCTGCGACCGCGCCGCTGTCGCCGCACCCTGGTCGGCGTCGTCCTCGGCCGCGTAGGCGCCGGACTGCGCCGCGCGCCACGCCGCGTCCGGGGGCGGGGAGCTGCGGCCGAGCCGCGTCGTGACGACCTCGCCCCGCTCCCCCGCACGCGCCGCCCGCTCGACGAGGTCGATCGCGGCGGGGAACGCGCGCGCCAGGCGGGGCAGGACGAGCGCGCTGTCGCCCGTCGTGCCCCCGTACATGGCACCGAGCATCCCGACCTTCGCGTGCTCGCGCGACGCGACCGCGCCCGACGCCACGATGCCCGCGTACAGGTCGACGCCGCGCCCGGCGTCCGCCATGCGCTCGTCCCGGGCGAGACCGGCGAGGACGCGCGGCTCGAGCTGGGCGGCGTCCGCGACGACGAGCCGCCAGCCCGGGTCGGCCACGACCGCGCGCCGCACCTGGCGGGGCAGCTGGAGCGCTCCCCCGCCGCTCGACGACCACCGCCCGGTCACGACGCCGCCCACCACGTACTCGGTGCGGAAGCGGCCGTCGCGCACCCACGTGTCGAGCCACGCCCAGCCGTTCGCCGTCAGCAGCCGCTGCATCGCCTTGTACTCGAGCAGGGGCGCGACCACAGGGTGGTCCAGGCGCTCCAGCTCCCACCTGCGCAGCGAGCGGGCGCCGACGCCGGCGTACTCCATGGCCCGCAGCAGGTCGGGGTGGGAGTCGGGGTTGAGGGTCGGCGGAGCGTCGAGCGCCTCGCGGATCGTGCGCACGAGCTCCTCCATGCGCGCGGGCCTCTCGCCCGCGCGGGGCCGTGGGCCGAGGACGCCCGCGAGGACCGCGTCGTGCACGTCGGCCCGCCACGGCAGACCCGCGTGGTGCATCTCGACCGCGACGAGCGCCCCCGCGGACTCGGCAGCGAGCAGCAGCCGCAGCCGTCCGGGGCCGTCCGGCCCGGCGGCGGCCTCGACGGCCTCTGCCTGGGCGCGCAGCTCGGCGCCGGGGTCGAGGCCCGCCGACGCCGTGCCCGTCACCGCCCGCGTCGTCGTCGGCAGGTCGAACAGGCCCTCGGCCGGCGGCGCGGCCCCCGGGACCGGCCCGACGGGCACGGGGGCGAGAGCGTCCCACGGCCCCCGCGGCGCCCGGGCGTAGGCGGTCGCCGCCGTGAGCACGGACCGCCGCAGGACGGCCCGCGCGAGGCGCAGGTCGTGCGCCCGCTCGACCCGCACGCCCGCCGTGAGCAGACCGGGGTACCAGGCGTTGGTGTCGTCCCACGTCCACCGCCCGGCGTCGCCGCCCGTACGGACGAGGTCCGCCGGGTCCCCGCGCCGCGGCAGCGGCACCTCCGCGTCGTCGCCGTCGACGGCCGTCAGCGACGCGCCGCCGGAGGGGTCGTCGGACAGGACCAGGTGCACGGCGCCAGTGTGCCCCGCGCCACCGACGCGCGCGGCGGGCACCGTCAGTCCCGGACGGCCCGCGGGTCCTGCGAGCGCTCGAGCTCGAGCTCGGCCGTGAGCACCCCGCCGACGAGCACGGCGATGCTCGTGAGCCACAGCCAGAGCACCCCCGCGAGCACCAGCCCGAGCATCTGCGCGGCGGCCTGCACGACGGCGGCCGCCGCGGCGTCGACGCCCGGCGTCGAGGGCACGGCGAGGGCGAGGTAGAGGCGGAAGCCCGACGACACGAGCAGCACGCCGAGCGTGCCGACGACCGCACCGGGCACGCAGCGCGCCCACGTCGTGGAGACGTTCGGGGCGTACCGGTAGAGCAGCGTGAGGTAGCCCGTGCACACCGCGACGACGACGGGCCAGCGCAGCACGTCCCACGTCACGTGGAACGCCCGGTCGAGACCGAACCGCTCCGCGAGCGCCGCGCCGTCCCCGAGCAGCGGGCCCACGACGACCATCCCGAGCACCGCGACGACCGTCGCGACCGCGCCGAGGGCGAGCGAGAGCCCGAGGACGTACTGGCCGACGATGCTGCGCCGGTCCTCCACCCGGTAGGCGTCGTCGAGCGCGCGCACCGCGGCCCGGAACACGCGGCTCGCGAGCCACAGGGCGACGACGAACGCGCCGAGCGCGAAACCGGCACGCTCCTCAGCCAGCAGCCCGTCGACGAGCGGCGCGAGGACGTCGCTCGCGACCTGCTCCGCGAAGACGGTCGTGAGCCCGTCGACGACCGTGGTGCGGATCTGGTCGACGCGGGCGTCCCCCAGCAGCGGGCGCAGGAAGCCCAGGCTCGCGCCGAGCGCCGTCGTGAGCGGCACGAGGGAGACGAGCCCGTAGTACGACATCTCGGCGGCCAGGCCCGTGACGCGCACGTCGGTGGAGCGGTACGCGGCGCGCAGCGCGACCTCGGCGACGGGGACGCCCCGCACCCGCAGGCCGGTGCGCGAGGCGCGGTCGAGCAGGCGGTCGCGCAGGTCGGGGGTGCGCTCGTCGCGGGCCCGCCGCCACGCGCGCAGCGGCCGGACCACGTGCACCGACGCCCACGAGCCCGCCGCGACGGCGGCGGTCGCGAGCACGAGGGTCGCGAGTGTCGCGAGCACGGTGCGGCGCCCGGAGGCGTCCACCGTCGTCCCGGCCAGCAGGACGGCCGCCGAGGCGCCGACGAGCACCAGGATCGTCGAGGTCGCGGTGCTGGTGGTCTCGCGCACCGGCGGCACGCGCCGGGCGACGACGGCCAGGACGAGGGCGAGGGCGGTCACGGCGACGAGCACGCTGGGCCGCCTCCCGGGGTCGGTGCGGACGGTGGGCGGCCGGGCGGTGCGGCCGTCGGCGGACGGTGCCGAGCGGCGCACGGGCGACGGCCGTCGCGGTGGGCCCGGAGGGACTCGAACCCCCGACATCCACGGTGTAAGCGTGGCGCTCTGACCAGCTGAGCTACAGGCCCCGGAAACGCGGTGCACAGCCTACCGGCTCGCGCGGGCGCACGGCCGCGCGCGACCGGCGGGCGCCGCGTCCCGGTGGAGGTCAGAGCCGCTCGAGGGCGCGCCGGTACTCGTCGAGGTCGCGGCGCCGCCCGCGCGGGTTGACGACCGACCAGCGCACGACGCCGTCGGGGTCGACGAGGAAGGAGCCCCGCAGCGCGATGCCCTGCGCCTCGTCGAGCACGCCGTAGGCCCGGGCGACCTCGCCGTGGGGCCAGAAGTCCGAGAGGAGGTCGAACCCGAACCCCTCCTGCTCCGCCCACGCCTTCTGCGCGAACACGGAGTCGCACGAGACGGCGAGCAGGGTCACGCCCGCGGACTCGAAGTCCTCGACGTTGTCGCGCAGCTCGCACAGCTCGCCCGTGCAGATGCCGGAGAACGCGAACGGGTAGAACACGACCAGCACCGGGCCGCCGCGCAGGTCGGCGAGGTGCACCGGCGTCCCGTGGGTGTCCGGCAGCGTGAAGTCGGGTGCGGGGTCGCCCGGCCCGGGCCGGGCCGGGGCGTCCGCCGCCGTGGGGGCCTCAGCGCCCGCGGCCACGCGTCCCCAGCCGCGTCGCGGACCAGTCCGGCGCGATCGCGAAGGTGCTCGTCGCGTGGAGGCCGGCGGTCGTCGCGGCCTCCTGGATCTCGTTGTGCCCGACGTGACCCGGACGGCCCGGCTTCTGCGTGAGCACCCAGATGAGGCCGCCGTCGTCGAGGACCGTCTGGACGTCCACGAGCGTGTCGGTGAGGTCGCCGTCGCCCTCGCGCCACCACACGATCACGCCGTCGGTGACGTCGTCGTAGTCCTCGTCGACGAGCTCGCCGCCGACGAGCTCCTCGAGGTCGGCGCGCAGGTCGTCGTCGACGTCCTCCGACCAGCCGAACTCCTGGACCACGTTCCCGGGCGCGAACCCCAGGCGGTCCACCCCGCGGGATCCTGCGGTGTCCGTCACAGTCGTGCCGTTCCTTTCCTCGTCCGTCAGCGTCGTGCGCGGCCGGTGGCGGGACCACCGTGTGCCGTGTCTGGCAAAGGTAGCCCACCGCACGACGCGATGCTTGGCAACGCGCGCGTCGTGGACGCGGCGTCCGGCCCCGGGGCCGGGGCGGTGTTCCGCGGGAGCGCGTGTCGCCCAGATCACGCCGTCTTGACCACTCGTTGGTGTGACTTCGTGCCCGGATGAGAACACAATGGGAGGACCACCCTGGTCTCGTGACGAGGCGCGGCCGCCACCAGCGGCCGGCGCCGCACGCCCGGAGTGGCTCCGAGACGGACGTCGGGCGTGCACCACGCGACCGGCGTCCGGCATCCGACGAGATATGAGGTTGCTGGTGGCTTCGTACGACGAGACCGGACCGCTGATCAACGGCCTGCTCAGCCAGGTACCGGACATCGACCCCGCCGAGACCGGTGAGTGGGTCGAGTCCCTCGACGGCCTGATCGACGACCGCGGGGGCCCGCGCGCCCGCTACGTCCTGCTGAACCTGCTCAAGAGGGCCCGGGAGCGCAACGTCGCCGTCCCCGCCTCGCTCACGACGCCCTACGTGAACACGATCGGTGTGCACGAGGAGCCGTACTTCCCCGGCGACGAGGCGCTCGAGCGCCGCTACCGCTCCTGGATCCGCTGGAACGCCGCCGTCATGGTGACGCGCGCGCAGCGGCCGGGCATCGGGGTCGGCGGCCACATCTCCTCGTACGCGTCGGTCGCGACGCTGTACGAGGTGGGCCTGAACCACTTCTTCCGCGGCAAGGACCACCCGGGCGGCGGCGACCAGGTCTACTTCCAGGGTCACGCGTCGCCCGGCGTGTACGCGCGCGCTTTCCTCGAGGGCCGCCTCTCGGCGGACCAGCTCGACGGGTTCCGCCAGGAGAAGTCGCACGCGGGCGGCGGCCTGCCGTCGTACCCGCACCCGCGCCTCATGCCGGACTTCTGGGAGTACCCCACGGTCTCGATGGGTCTCGGGCCGGCCAGCGCCATCTACCAGGCGTGGACCGACAAGTACCTGACCAACCGCGGCATCAAGGACACGTCCCAGCAGGACGTGTGGGCGTTCCTCGGCGACGGCGAGATGGACGAGCCCGAGTCGCGCGGCATGCTCCAGCTCGCGGCGCAGCAGCAGCTGGACAACCTCACGTTCGTCGTCAACTGCAACCTGCAGCGCCTCGACGGCCCCGTGCGCGGCAACGGCAAGATCATCCAGGAGCTCGAGGCGCAGTTCCGCGGCGCGGGCTGGAACGTCATCAAGGTGATCTGGGGCCGCGAGTGGGACGTGCTGCTCAACGCCGACAAGGACCGCGCGCTCGTCAACCTCATGAACGAGACGCCCGACGGCGACTACCAGACGTACCGTGCCGAGAACGGCGCGTTCATCCGCGAGCACTTCTTCGGCCGCGACCCGCGGACCAAGGCGCTCGTCGAGAACATGACCGACGACGACATCTGGAACCTCAAGCGCGGCGGTCACGACTACCGCAAGATCTACGCGGCGTACCACGCGGCGCGCTCGCACACGGGCCAGCCGACCGTCATCCTGGCGCACACGGTCAAGGGCTACGCGCTCGGGCCGAAGTTCGCGGGCCGCAACGCGACCCACCAGATGAAGAAGGTCGCGCTCGACGACCTCAAGGTGCTGCGCGACTCGCTGCGCATCCCGATCAGCGACGCCGAGCTCGACGCCAACCCGTACGAGCCCCCGTACTTCCACCCGGGCCCCGACGCGCCGGAGATCCGGTACCTCCTCGACCGCCGCCGCGGCCTCGGCGGGTTCGTCCCGGAGCGTCGCTCGAACCCGGCCCCGGTCAGCCTGCCCGACGAGAAGGCCTACGAGGTCCTCAAGAAGGGCTCCGGGCAGCAGGAGGTCGCGTCGACGATGGCGTTCGTGCGCCTGCTCAAGGACCTCATCAAGGACAAGGAGTTCGGCAAGCGCATCGTGCCGATCATCCCCGACGAGGCGCGCACGTTCGGCCTGGACTCGATCTTCCCGTCGGCGAAGATCTTCAACACGCAGGGCCAGCACTACCTCGCCGTGGACCGCGAGCTCATGCTGAGCTACAAGGAGTCCGAGGCCGGGCAGATCATGCACACCGGCATCAACGAGGCCGGCTCCGCGGCCGCGTTCCAGTCGGTCGGCACGTCCTACGCCACGCAGGGCGAGGTCATGGTGCCGGTCTACATCTTCTACTCGATGTTCGGCTTCCAGCGCACGGGCGACCAGTTCTGGGCCGCGGGCGACCAGCTCACGCGCGGCTTCATCATCGGCGCCACCGCCGGCCGCACGACGCTCACGGGCGAGGGCCTGCAGCACGCGGACGGCCACTCGCCGCTCCTCGCCGGCACCAACACGGCGATCGTCCAGTACGACCCGGCGTACGGCTACGAGATCCGCCACATCGTGCGTGACGGCCTGGAGCGCATGTACGGCCCGGGGACGAACGGCCGCGGTGCCGATGGTCGGGACCAGAACGTCATGTACTACCTGACGGTCTACAACGAGCCGATGGTCCAGCCGGCGGAGCCGGAGGACGTCGACGTCGAGGGCATCCTGCGCGGCATCCACCGCGTCGCCCCCTCCGACATGGCGTCCGACGGCGACACGCCCCGGGCCCAGCTCCTCGCCTCCGGCGTGGGCGTGCCGTGGGCGCTCGAGGCGCAGCAGCTCCTCAAGGAGGACTGGGGCGTGTCGGCCGACGTGTGGAGCGTGACGAGCTGGAACGAGCTGCGGCGCGACGCGCTCGCCGCCGACCAGGCCGCGTTCCTCGACCCGGCCGCCGAGCCCCGCACGCCGTACGTGACGGCGAAGCTGCAGGGTGCCGAGGGCCCGTTCGTCGCCACGAGCGACTACGACCACCTGGTCCCCGATCAGATCCGCAAGTGGGTCCCCGGCGACTACGAGGTGCTCGGCGCGGACGGCTTCGGCTTCTCCGACACGCGCGCCGCGGCACGCCGCCACTTCAAGATCGACGGCCCGTCGGTCGTGGTGCGCACGCTCCAGGCGCTGGCCCGTCAGGGCAAGGTGCCCGCGGACGCGTCCGCGAAGGCGATCGAGAAGTACCGCCTCATGGACGTCACGGCCGGTACGTCGGGCAACGCCGGCGGGGAGTCCTGACGCCGCCGGACCACCGGTCCACGGCCTGACCGCACGACGACGGCCGGTCGCCTCCCTCGGGAGGTGACCGGCCGTCGTCGTGCTGGGTCCGCGGTGGGGTCCTGTGCCGGAGAACCGGTGGGTCAGGTGCCGGAGCGGTGCTGCTCGGCCTGGGCGACGGCACGCTCGAGCTCGGCGTGCAGGCCGGCCACGGCCTCCGGGTCCTGGTAGGCGGAGAGCGCGTCGAGGTGCTGCCGGGCCTCGAGCGGACGGTCCGCCTCGATCGCGGCGAGGACGAGCTGGCGCCCGACCTCGGGCTCGTGCTCGCGCGCCCGCCAGTGCCCGACGCCGAGGCCCAGCGCCTCGTTCGGCAGACCGGCGTCGCGCAGGACCTCCATCGCCTGCGCCAGGGCGCGTCCGGTGTGGTCGCGCTCGGCCGCGGTGGCGAACCGGCGCAGCGCGGACTCCGGGTCGTCGTCGATCGAGAGACGACCGAGCTCGATGAGCGGGTACCAGCCCTTGGGGTGGCCGGCGAGCTCCTCCGCGAGGGCCCACACGGCGAGGTCCGCCGCACGCTGCTTCTCGGAGTCGTCGACGGGTGCGGCGAGCGGGTCGTCGGCCGGCGGCCCCTCGGCCGCGCGGCGGCGGACGAGCTCGGCGAGCGCGCGGAAGGCGCGCTCGTCGTTCGGGTCGTCGACGAGCATCGCGCGCAGCGCGTCCTCGTGGACGGTGTCACCGCGCTTCTCGCCCGACCTGGGACGGCGCGTGCCGACGGTCGACGCGGACGTCGGTCGTCGCATGAGCTGGCGCAGACGGGGCATGAGAGCCATGCCACGACCCTAACGGTTCCCCGCAGGCCACACCCGGTCGACGGCCCTCGCGGACCGGTGCGACGTCCCGCCCGCCGCCGGCTTTGTGGACTGTCCACAACGCCGGACCGTATGCTCGGTGCGTGACGGCGACCTCCACGCCCGCCTCCGGGCGGCCCGGCACCCCCGGCATCGCGGGCAACGCCGACAACCTCCAGGGTCTGCGCGACGGCAGCGGCCTGCTCATGGCCGCGGCGCTGCGCCGCCTCGACGAGGAGATCCGCTGGTACCGCGAGCTGCCCGCGGAGGACCGTTCGTACGTCGGGCTCGTCGCGCAGTCGGGCATCACGGCGTTCGTCTCGTGGTACGCCGACCCGAAGGCGCCGCCGCACGGCGTGAGCGAGATCTTCGCCGCGGCGCCGCCCGAGCTGACGCGCTCCATCTCGCTGCAGAACACCCTCCAGCTCGTGCGCATCGTCGTCGAGGTGGTCGAGACCCACTCCGACCAGCTCGCCGCGCCGGGCGGGGAGCGCGACCTGCGCGAGGCCGTCCTGCGCTACTCGCGCGAGGTCGCGTTCTCGGCCGCCGAGGTGTACGCCCGTGCGGCGGAGGTGCGCGGCGCGTGGGACGCCCGGCTCGAGGCGCTCGTCGTGGACGCGCTGGTCCGCGGCGACGGGGACGACTCGTTGCGCTCGCGCGTGTCCGCGCTCGGCTGGGGCGGACGCGGCTCGGCGCTCGTCATGGCGGGGACGACGACGCCGGGCCTGGACGAGGTCCGCACCGCCGAGCTGCGCCGCGCGACCCGGCGTGCGGCGGGCGACGCTCTCGTCGGGATCCACGGCGACCGGCTCGTGCTGGTCCTCGGCGGCGAGGGCGACCTGCAGGCGGCGGCCGCGTCCCTGCTCCCCCGGTTCGGGCCCGGGCCGGTCGTCATCGGCCCGACCGTGCCGGGGCTCGAGGAGGCCGGCCGCTCCGCGCAGGCCGCCCTCGCCGGCCTGCGGGCGGCACCGGCGTGGCCGCAGGCTCCCCGGCCGGTGCCGGCCGACGACCTGCTCCCCGAGCGCGTGCTCACCGGCGACACCACGGCGCGGCGCACGCTCGTCGCCCAGGCCTACCGCCCGCTCGCCGAGGCCACGGGGTCGGTGCTCGAGACGCTCTCCGCGTACCTCGGCACCGGTCGTTCCCTCGAGGCGGCGGCGCGCTCGCTGTACGTCCACCCGAACACCGTGCGCTACCGGCTGCGCAAGGTCTCCGAGATCACGGGGTGGGACCCGCTCGACGCGCGCGAGTCGTTCGTGCTGCAGGTCGCGCTCGCGCTGGGCCAGCTCTCGTCCGCGCGCTGACCGCCGCGTTGTAGGTTCGGCACAAACGCCTCGGTGAAGGTTGGTGCGCCCCGTGACGCCCCGCCCGGGCTCGGGGTTGGCACAGTTGACGGGTGCTCGCCGTCGTCTGCCCTGGACAGGGCTCCCAGTCCCCCGGAATGCTCACCCCCTGGCTCGAGCTGCCCGGCGTCCCCGAGAGCCTCGCGGCGTTCGGCGAGGCCGCCGGCACCGACCTGCTCGCGCACGGCACGACGTCGGACGCGGACACCATCCGCGACACCGCCGTCGCCCAGCCGCTGATCGTCGCCTCGTCGCTCGTCGCCCTGCGCGCGGTCCTCGACGGCCGGGACGCCACGGAGGTCGTCGACGTGACGGCCGGCCACTCCGTCGGCGAGCTGGCCGCGGCCGCCGTCGCCGGAGCGCTCGACGACGCGGGCGCCGTCGGCCTCGTGTCGCACCGCGCCCGCGCCATGGCCGAGGCCGCCGCGGCGAGCCCGAGCGGCATGAGCGCCGTCGTGGGCGGCACCCCGGACGAGGTGCTGGCCGCGATCGAGGCCGCCGGCCTGTGGCCCGCGAACGTCAACGGCGGCGGCCAGGTCGTCGCCGCGGGCGCGCACGAGAACCTCGCGCAGCTCGCCGAGAACCCGCCCGCGAAGACCCGGGTCATCCCGCTCCAGGTGGCGGGGGCCTTCCACACGCCGTTCATGCAGCCGGCGCTCGAGGCGTTCGCGCCGGTCGCGGCGGGGTGGACCGTCGCGGACCCGCGCCTGCCGTTCCTGTCGAACGCGGACGGCGAGCCCTACGGGCGCATCGACGTCGAGGGCAGCGCGCACGGCACCGCGCGCGACGTGGTGCGCCGCCTGACGGCGCAGATCGCCGCGCCGGTGCGCTGGGACCTGTGCCAGGAGACGCTCGCCGAGCTCGGCGTGACGGCGCTGCTCGAGCTCGCCCCGGGCGGGGTGCTGACCGGGCTCGCGCGGCGCGCCCTGCCGGGCGTCGAGACGGTCGCCGTGAAGTCGCCCGACGACCTCGACAGGGCGCGCGACCTCGTCGCGCGCCACTCCGTCGCCGGCGGCGCCGTGCCGGCAGGGTCGGGCGCGTGAGCGCGACGCTGCGGCAGGCCACCGGGCCTGCCCACTCGCGCATCCTCGCGATCGGCGGCGTGCGCGGCGAGCACGTCGTGACGAACGACGACATCGCGGGCCCCATCGACTCGTCCGACGAGTGGATCCGGCAGCGCACGGGCATCGTCACGCGGCGCCGCGCCGGGGCGGACGTCGACGTGCTCGACCTGTCGGAGGCCGCGGCGCGCGACGCCCTCGAGCGCGCGGGCCTGCAGGGCGCCGACGTGGACGCCGTCATCGTCTCCACGGTCACGTACTTCCACCAGACCCCGGCCGCGGCCGCCGTGCTCGCGGAGCGCCTCGGCGCGACGCCCGCCGCCGCGTTCGACGTGTCGGCGGCCTGCGCCGGCTACACGTACGCGATCGCCCAGGCGGACGCGCTCGTGCGCTCGGGCACCGCCCGCCACGTGCTCGTCGTCGGCGCCGAGAAGATGAGCGACTTCATCGACCCGACCGACCGGTCCATCTCCTTCCTCCTCGGCGACGGTGCCGGCGCCGCGGTCGTCGGCCCGTCGGACACGCCCGGCATCGGCCCGACGGTCTGGGGCTCGGACGGCGGCAAGGCTCAGGCGATCCGCCAGACCCACGCGTGGTCCGAGCTGCGCGAGGACCCCTCGCTGGGCTGGCCCACGCTCCGCCAGGACGGGCAGAGCGTGTTCAAGTGGGCGAGCTTCCAGATGGCGCCGATCGCCGCCAAGGCGATGGCCGAGGCCGGCGTCGCCCCCGGCGACATCCAGGCGTTCGTCCCCCACCAGGCGAACATGCGCATCATCGACCAGATGATCAAGCAGCTCGACCTGCCCGCGACGGTCGCCGTCGCGCGCGACATCGCGGAGACGGGCAACACGTCCGCCGCCTCCATCCCCCTCGCGACACGCCGTCTCCTCGACGAGGGGCAGGTCCGCTCCGGCGACCTGGCCCTGCAGATCGGGTTCGGCGCCGGCCTCGTCTACGCGGCGCAGGTCGTCGTGCTCCCGTAGGGGAGAATCACCCGGGGGCGGGCCGACGTCGACCGACGCACCGCGTCCGCCCTCCGTACCGCAGCACCGTTCGGGCCCGACCCGAGCGCCCGCCACAGGGACCGGTGACCCGGACCCACGACAAGGAGAAACCATGGCTTACACCGAGCAGGAAGTCCTCGCCGGCCTCGCGGAGATCGTCGCCGAGGAGACGGGTCTGCCGACCGACGCCGTCGCGCTCGAGAAGTCCTTCACCGACGACCTCGACATCGACTCCCTCTCGATGATGACGATCGTGACGCACGCCGAGGACAAGTTCGGGGTCCGCATCCCCGACGAGGAGGTCAAGAACCTCACGACGGTCGGCGACGCCGTGTCGTACATCACGGGCGCCCAGGCCTGAAGCACCCGGCCTGCCCGGCAGGCCCCGGGCGGGCCGGCGCGCGACGCCGGCCCGCCCGACCACCGTCGAACCACCCGAGGAGCATCCATGCCCGCCGTCCGTGAAGTCGTCGTCACCGGTCTCGGTGCCACCACGCCGCTCGGCGGGGACGTGCCCTCGACCTGGGCCGCCGCCCTCGCCGGCGAGTCGGGCGCGCGCCCGCTCGACAACGACTGGTCCGAGCGCTACGAGATTCCCGTCACCTTCGCGGCGACGATCAAGGTGAAGCCGGAGGAGGTCCTCACGCGCCCGGAGATCAAGCGCATGGACCCCTCCACGCAGTACGCGATCATCGCCGCGCGCGAGGCGTGGGCCGACGCCGGCGCGCCCGACGTCGACGGCGAGCGCCTCGGGACGGTGGTGTCCTCGGGCATCGGCGGCATCTGGACGACGCTCGACGGCTGGGACACGCTGCGCGAGCGCGGCGCGCGCCGCATGCTGCCGATGACGGTGCCGATGCTCATGCCGAACTCCCCCACCGCCTACGTCTCGCTCGAGCTCGGCGCCCGTGCCGGCGCGCACGCGCTGGTCTCGGCCTGCGCCTCCGGCGCGGAGGCGATCGGCTACGGCGTCGACATGATCCGCTCGGGCCGTGCGGACGTCGTCGTCGCCGGCGGCACCGAGGCGACGATCCACCCGATGCCGATCGCCGCGTTCGCGGCCTCGCGCACCCTGTCGCTGCGCAACGACGACCCGCAGGGCGCGTCGCGTCCGTACGACGTCGACCGCGACGGCTTCGTGCTCGGTGAGGGCGCGGCCGTCGTCGTGCTGGAGAGCGCCGAGCACGCCGCCGCCCGTGGCGCACGCGTGTACGCGAAGCTCGCCGGCGTCGGCCTGTCCGCCGACGCCTACCACATCACGTCGCCCGACCCGGAGGGCCGCGGCCAGGTCTCCGCCATGCGCCGCGCGCTCGAGGAGGCCGGGGCGACCGGGCGCGACGTCGTGCACGTCAACGCGCACGCGACGTCCACCAAGGTGGGCGACCTCACGGAGACCCGCTCGATCCGCTCCCTCCTCGGGGACGACGCCGACCACGTCCAGCTGTCGGCGACGAAGTCGATGACGGGCCACCTGCTGGGCGGCGCCGGCGCGCTGGAGTCGGTGTTCACGATCAAGGCCGTCGCGGAGCGTCTGGCGCCGCCGACGATCAACGTCGCCAACCCCGACCCCGAGCTGCAGGTGCCGCTCGTGCGCGACACGCCGTCGCCGCTGCCGGAGGGCGACGTCGTCGCGGTCAACAACTCGTTCGGCTTCGGCGGGCACAACGTCGCCCTCGCGGTGACGAACGCCTGACGCGACCCCCCGTACGCCGCGAGGCCGCCTCCCCGGTGGG
>NZ_JBHUUP010000017.1:13301-69806 GCF_042670945.1 Cellulosimicrobium sp. NPDC057127 | reverse complement strand
GGGTCGTGGCGGGCCTGGCGGGAGCCGCGAGGCACGAGCGGCGGATGGTGGACCCGGCGCCCCCACCCCACCCACCACCCAGGGTGAGCGCGCGAGGACGCTTACGCCGGCACGAGGTACAGCACCCCGAGCGGCGGCACGCGCAGCCCGGCGGAGTGCGCACGCCCCTTCCACGGGACCGCCTCCGCCCGCACCTCGCCGAGGTTCCCGACGCCGGACCCGCCGTAGACCTCGGCGTCGGTGTTGAGCACCTCGCGCCATGCGCCGTCGCCGGGCAGGGGGAGCCGGTAGCCCTCGTGGGGCGTCCCGGCGAAGTTCACGACGACGGCGACCTGGCTGCCGTCGCGACCGCGCCGGAGGAACGCGAGGACGTTGTGGTCCGCGTCGTCGGCGTCGAGCCACTCGAAGCCGGCGGGGTCGTGGTCGAGCTCCCAGAGGGCGGGGGTGGCCCGGTAGAGGGCGTTGAGGTCGCGGACGGTGCGCTGGATGCCGGCGCGGCCGGGGTCGGCGGCGAGGCCGTCCCAGTCGAGCGAGCGGCCCTCGTTCCACTCGGTGTGCTGCCCGATCTCGCTGCCCATGAACAGCAGCTGCTTGCCGGGGTGGGACCACTGGTAGGCGAGGAAGGAGCGGACCCCGGCGCGCTTCTGCCAGTCGTCGCCGGGCATCTTGCCGTACAGCGAGCCCTTGCCGTGCACGACCTCGTCGTGGCTGATGGGCAGCACGAACTGCTCGGAGTACGCGTACACCATGGAGAACGTGATCTCGTGGTGGTGGTAGCGCCGGTTGATGGGCTCCTCGGCGACGTAGCGCAGGGAGTCGTTCATCCAGCCCATGTTCCACTTGAGCCCGAACCCGAGCCCGCCGGCGGAGGTGGGCCGCGTGACGCCGGGCCAGGCGGTGGACTCCTCGGCGATCATCATGACGCCGGGGGTGCGCCGGTAGGCGGTGGCGTTGGCCTCCTGGAGGAACGAGATGGCCTCGAGGTTCTCCCGTCCGCCGTGCACGTTGGGGTGCCACTGCCCGGGCCCGCGCGAGTAGTCGAGGTAGAGCATGGAGGCGACGGCGTCGACGCGCAGCGCGTCGACGTGGAACTCCTCGAACCAGTAGGTGGCGTTGGCGACGAGGAAGTTGCGCACCTCGTTGCGCCCGAAGTCGAAGACGTAGGTGCCCCAGTCGGGCTGCTCGCCGCGCAGCGGGTCGGCGTGCTCGTACAGCGGCGTGCCGTCGAAGCGGGCGAGCGCCCACTCGTCGCGGGGGAAGTGGGCGGGCACCCAGTCGACGATCACGCCGACGCCGGCCGCGTGCAGGGCGTCGACGAGGTGGCGCAGCTCGTCGGGGTGGCCGAACCGGGAGGTGGGCGCGTAGTAGCCGGTCACCTGGTAGCCCCACGACCCGCCGAACGGGTGCTCGGCGACGGGCAGGAGCTCGACGTGCGTGAAGCCCTGCTCGACGACGTACTCCGTCAGCTGCTCGGCGAGGTCGCGGTACGACAGGCCCTGCCGCCAGGAGCCGAGGTGCACCTCGTAGATGCTCAGCGGACCGCTGTGCGGGTCGCTCGACGCGCGTGCGGCCAGCCAGGCGTCGTCCGACCACGCGTGGTCGGACTCGACGACGACGCTCGCCGTCGCCGGCGGGACCTCCGCGCTCTTCGCGAGCGGGTCGGCCTTCTGCCGCCACGACCCGTCGGGACCGAGGATCTCGTACTTGTAGCGTTCGCCGCCGCGCACGCCGGGGACGAACAGCTCCCAGACGCCGCTGGACCCCAGGGAGCGCATGGGGTGGGTGGCGCCCCACCCGTTGAAGTCACCGATGACGCGAACGGCGCGCGCGTTCGGCGCCCACACGGCGAACGCCGTGCCGGTGGTCTCGCCCAGCACGCTCGGGTAGCTGCGCACGTTGGCGCCGAGCACGCGCCACAGCTCCTCGTGGCGGCCCTCGCGGACGAGGTGCTGGTCGACGTCGCCGAGCGTGGGCAGGAACCGGTACGGGTCGTCGGTCGTCGTCTCGTGCTCGCCGTAGCGGGCCCGGACGCGGTAGTCGGGGGCGTGGCGCGCGCCGTCGTCGCCCACCGGGACGGGCACGACGGCGGCCCACACGCCCTCGTGCTCGTGCGCCGCGGGGTGCTCGCCGTCGGTCGTGACGACGACGACCTCGTCCGCGAGCGGGCGCAGCACGCGCACGACGGCGCGCGCGTCGTCGACGTCGGGGACCAGGTGCGGGCCGAGCACGGCGTGGGGGTCGAAGGTGCGTCCCGACGAGACGGCGGCCAGGGCGTCCGGCTGCGCGACGACGGGAAGTGGCGTGGGGGAGGAGTCCGGCCCGGTCATGGGGCAACCTTTCCACGTCTGCGAGCGGCCCACATGGTGAGCCGGAGTGCGGTGGGGGCGGACGCCGTCATCCTGCCCCGGCCAGCAGGCGGTCGACGGCCGCGAGCGGGATGGGCTCCCAGTCGGGCCGGTTGCGCGACTCGTACACGACCTCGTAGAGCGCCTTGTCGAGCGTGAGGGCGCGCACGAGCGCCTCGGTGGTGCCGCTGTCGACGCCGGCGGTGTCCGCGCGCTCGTACGCCTCGAGGAACGCGGTGCGGGCCTGCACGGCCCAGCCGGCGCTCGGTGCGCTGCCCACGGCGGCCGCGTAGTCGAAGGAGCGCACGACGCCCGCGACGTCGCGCAGCGCGAGGTCGGGGCGCGTGCGCTCGGCGACGGGGCGCAGGGGCTCGCCCTCGAAGTCGAGGACCTTCCACCCGAACCGGCGCGCGTGCAGCACCTGGCCGAGGTGCAGGTCCCCGTGCACGGTCTGCAGGCGCGGGAGCGCGTCGGGCACGTGCGCGACGGCGGACAGGCGCTCGGCCGTCCGGTCCCAGAACGCCGTGACGTCGTCGGCGCGCCGCGCGAGCGCGTGGGACGACGCGACCGCCTCGTCGGACCGGCGGCGCAGGTCGTCGACGAGCCAGCGCGCGTCGACGGGCGCCCCGACGCCGAACGCGTCGCGCAGCGCCGCGTGCAGGTCGGCGAGCACGCGTCCGAGGTCGGACGCGAGGTCGGCGAACGACGCGTCCTGGCCCGCGTAGGAGCACGCCAGGTCGAAGCCGTCGCGCGCACCCTCGACGAACTCGCCGAGGACCGCCAGGTGGGCGGACCGCTCGGGCGGTGCCGGCCCGGGGTCGTCGGCCGCGTCCCAGGTCACCTCGAGCCACGCGAGGGGCCGTGGCACGCCGGTCCAGCCCTGGTGCGCGAGGGCGCGCGGGATGGTGACGTCCGGATTGGGTCCGATCGCGATCGCGCGCAGCACCTTGAGCATCGTCCCGCCGGCGGTGGCGGGCAGCAGCACGGAGCTGTTGGACTGCTCGACGGACAGCGCGCGCCCGTCGGCGAGGTCCACGTGCGGGGCGCCGTGCTCGGGAGGCAGGTCCCACATCGCGGCCGCGAGGAGCGCGGCCCAGCAGGCGGGGTGCGCAGCGCCGTCGTGCACCTCCCACGTGGCGCCGTCCTCGACCAGCTCGCCGATCCGGGCCGGGCCGTGCGTCGACGAGCCGTCCGCCGTCGTGCCGTCCGTCGTCGTCCCGGTGGTGGGGACGAGCACGAGCGGCACCTGGACGACGAGGTCGACGCCGTCGCCGACGAGGCGCACGAGGTGCAGGTCGACGCGCGTGCCGGGCGGGACGTCGCCCGCCCCGGGGGGAGGCGGTGCGGGGACGTCGAGCGCGAACGACAGCCAGGGCTCGTGCCGCACCGCGACGCCCTTGACGGGGTACCAGCGCCGCGCGGGCAGCCAGGCGTCGAGCAGCGCGAGCAGGTCGGGGGAAGGAGTGCTCGTGCGCCGTGCCGTCACCTGGTCGCTCCCGTCTCGTCCGGCCGTCCCTCCGGATCCGTCAGTCGTCCTCGGACGGTGGCGCGACCACCAGCCAGTAGAAGTCCCGCGAGCCCCATGTCATCACGACCTCGCCGTCCTCGCTCACGCGCGGGAAGTGCGCGCCGCCGAACACGTCGAGGAGGTCCGCACCGGCGTGGTCGGGGAGCCGGATCGTCGCGGACCGCGCCGTCGCCGACAGGTTCGCCGCGCACAGCAGCGTCTCGTCGGGCGTGCGACGCAGGAACGCGATGACGGACTCGTTGTCGCACTCGAGCGCCACGAAGTCACCGGTGCCGAACCCGGGATGACGACGGCGGACCTTGAGCATGCCGTGCACCCAGTGCAGCAGCGACGTCGACTGCTCGAGCTGCCCCTCGACGTTCACGTACCCGTAGTGGTGCACGAGCGACTGGATGAGCGGCAGGTACAGCTTGCCCGGGTCCGCGGTCGAGAACCCCGCGTTGCGGTCCGGCGTCCACTGCATGGGGGTCCGCACGGCGTCGCGGTCGGGCAGCCAGATGTTGTCGCCCATGCCGATCTCGTCGCCGTAGTACAGGCACGGGCTGCCCGGCAGCGACAGCAGCAGGGCGTGCGCGAGCTCGACCTCCTTGCGCGAGTTGTCCAGCAGCGTCGCGAGCCGCCGTCGGATACCCACGTTGGCGCGCATGCGCGGGTCCTGCGCGTACCACCCGTACATCGACGCGCGCTCCTCGGTGGAGACCATCTCGAGCGTGAGCTCGTCGTGGTTGCGCAGGAACGTGCTCCACTGCGCGCCGGGCGGGATGTCGGGCGTGTCCGCGAGGATCTCGAGCAGCTGGTTGGCGCGCTGGTCGCGGATCGCGTAGAAGATGCGCGGCATCACGGGGAAGTGGAAGCACATGTGGCACTCCGGCTCCTCCTCGGTGCCGAAGTAGTCCACGACCTCGCGCGGCCACTGGTTCGCCTCGGCCAGGAGGATCCGGCCGGGGAACTCCGTGTCGACCATCTGGCGGACCCGCCGCAGGAAGTCGTGCGTGCGCGGGAGGTTCTCGCAGTTCGTGCCCTCCTCCTCGTACAGGTAGGGCACGGCGTCGAGCCGGAACCCGTCGACGCCCATCTGCAGCCAGAAGCGTGCGACGTCGAGCATGGCGTCCGCGACGCGCGGGTTCTCGAAGTTGAGGTCCGGCTGGTGCGAGAAGAACCGGTGCCAGAAGAACTGGCGCCGCACGGGGTCGAACGTCCAGTTCGACGTCTCGGTGTCGACGAAGATGATGCGCGCGTCGGGGTAGCGGGAGTCGTCGTCGCTCCACACGTAGAAGTCGCCGTACGGGCCCTCGGGGTCGGCGCGCGACGCCTGGAACCACGGGTGCTGGTCGCTCGTGTGGTTCATGACGAGGTCGATGACGACACGGATGCCCCGCGCGTGGGCCTCGGTGACGAGCTCGGCGAAGTCCGACGTCGACCCGTACTGCGGGGCGATCGCGGTGTAGTCCGACACGTCGTAGCCGCCGTCGCGCAGCGGCGAGGGGAAGAACGGCGGGAGCCACAGGGCGTCGATGCCGAGCCACTGGAGGTAGTCGAGGCGGTCGATGAGGCCGCGCAGGTCCCCGGTCCCGGTGCCGTCGGAGTCGGAGAACGCCCGGATGATCACCTCGTAGAAGACGGCGGTGCGGTACCACTCGGGGTCGTCGGACAGGCCGGGGCGCGTGTCGGCGGGCGGGACCGGCTGCCGCCGGGGCGGCAGCGCGGCGATCGGCACGGGCGCCGTCAGGGGTGCCACGGGCGCCGGTCCGGCGGCCACGCCGCGCGGTGCGGTCGGCGGCGTCGTCATGCGGGCCTCACGTGGACGACGTGCGCCACCTGGCGCCACGGCTCGAGCCGCACGAACACGTCCTGGCCCCAGCCGTAGCTCTCGCCCGACAGCTCGTCGTGCGCCACGAACGACGGCGACCACGGGTCGTGCCCGTCGGGGGGCAGGGGCAGGCCGAGCGCGGCGAGGTCGAGGTGCACGGTGGACTCCTGGGGGGAGTGCGGGTCGAGGTTGACGACGACGACCACCGTGTCCGCGACGCCCGTGGGCGAGTGCTCGGCCGGGAGGTGCCGCGAGAACGCGAGCACCTGGTCGTTCGTCGTGGGATGCACGGTGAGGTTGCGCAGCTGTCGCAGCGCGGGGTGGTCGCGGCGGACCTCGTTGAGCCGGGTGAGCAGCGTCGCGACGCCGAGGTCGTCGGCGAGCGACCAGTCGCGCGGCCGGTACTCGTACTTCTCGTTGTCGATCTGCTCCTCGACGCCGGGGCGGGGCACGTTCTCGACGAGCTCGTACCCGGAGTAGATCCCCCACGTCGGCGAGCCGAGCGCCGCCAGCACCGCGCGGACCGCGAAGCCGGCCACGCCGCCGTGCTGGAGGTACGGCGGGAGGATGTCGTGCGTCGTCGGCCAGAACGACGGGCGCATGTAGCTCCCCGCGGGGCCGGAGACCTCCTCGAGGTACTCCGCCAGCTCCTCGCGCGTGTTGCGCCACGTGAAGTACGTGTACGACTGGTGGAACCCGATGCGCGCGAGCGTGTGCATCATCGCCGGCTTGGTGAACGCCTCCGACAGGAAGATCACCTCGGGGTTCGTGCGCCGCACCTCGGCGAGCAGCCACTCCCAGAAGTCGAGCGGCTTGGTGTGCGGGTTGTCGACCCGGAAGGCCGTGACGCCGCGCTCGATCCACACCCGCACCACGCGCAGCACCTCGGCGTAGATGCCCTCGGGGTCGTTGTCGAAGTTGAGCGGGTAGATGTCCTGGTACTTCTTCGGCGGGTTCTCCGCGTACGCGATCGAGCCGTCGACGCGCGTCGTGAACCACTCGGGGTGCTCGGTGACCCACGGGTGGTCCGGGGAGCACTGCAGCGCGAGGTCGATCGCGACCTCGAGCCCGTTGCGCCGGGCCTCCTTCACGAACGCCTTGAACGTGCGCTCGCTGCCCAGCTCGGGGTGGATCGCGTCGTGGCCGCCGTCCGCGGAGCCGATCGCGTACGGGCTGCCCGGGTCGCCCGGCAGGGCGGTGAGGGAGTTGTTGCGGCCCTTGCGGTGCGTCGTGCCGATGGGGTGGACCGGCGTCAGGTAGACGACGTCGAAGCCCATCTCGGCGATCGCCGGCAGGCGTCGCGCCGCGGCCGTGAACGTGCCCGAGCGCCAGCGCCCGTCCTTGAGCCGCCGTGCACCCTCCGAGCGCGGGAACATCTCGTACCAGGCGCCCGCCAGCGCGAGCGGGCGGTCCACGCGCAGCGGGTACGTGGCCGACGCCGTGACGTGGTCGCGCAGCGGGCCGCGCCCCAGGGCGGTGCGCACCTCGGGCGACGTCGCCGCGGCGAGCCGGGCGGGCGCCGGCCGGGCGGCGTCGGCGAGGGCCGCCGCGGCGTCCGCGAGGACCCGGGCGTCTGCGGGCTCGCGCGCGACGTCGTCGGCGAGCACGCGCTCGAACAGCCGCACGCCCTCGGCGAGCATGAGGTCGACGTCGACGCCCGCCTCGATCTTCACCGTCGCGTCGTGCGCCCACGTGCCGTACGGGTCGCTCCACGCCTCGACGCGCAGCGCCCAGTCGCCCGTGGTGTCGGGGTGCAGGGTCGCGCGGAACCGGTCGAGGCCGGGCGCGACGTCGACCATGCGGGCCGTGCGCTCGGAGCCGTCCGGCGCGACGAGGACGGCGGTCGCGGCGACGGCGTCGTGGCCCTCCCGGAACACGGTGGCCTCGACGGGGACCATCTCGCCGACGACGGCCTTCGCCGGCCAGCGGCCGCCCTCGACGACGGGTGACACCTCCAGGACGGGGATGCGGCCGACGGGAGCGGCCGGCGTGGGCGACGGGGGACGGAGGGGGGCGCTGGCCGGTGGGGTCGACGTCACACGCACAACGTATCGAGGCCTGCGGGGGGCAGGCACCTGGAGAGGGCGAAAGGTCCTCCCGCGCGGCGCGGGCCGGGTCGGCGTCGCGCCCGCGGGGCGGCTCCGGACGGGTCGGGGTGAAAGTTCACGCAGCCGTCACGGCGGGCTGGCGGCGCGAGCGTGTGCCCGCTCGTGCGGCTGCGTAGTCTCGACCCCGTGAGAGCGATCCGACGTTTCACCGTCCGCACCCTGCTGCCCGCCCCGCTGCGCGACCTCGACGAGCTGGCCCACAACCTGCGCTGGTCGTGGCACGCCCCGACGCGCGATCTGTTCGCCGGGATCGACCCGGAGCTGTGGACCACCGTGCACGGGGACCCGGTCGGCCTGCTCGGCGCCCTCGGGCCGGACCGGCTCGCCGCGCTCGCCGACGACGCGGCGTTCGTCGAGCGCGTGCGCGCCGCGGCGGACGACCTGCACCACTACCTGCAGGACGACCTGTGGTACCAGCAGCGCGCGGCGGACGGAGCCGGGACCCCGGCGACGCCCGACGGCGGGCCGCTGCCCGCGGCCATCGCGTACTTCTCCCCGGAGTTCGGCATCACCTCCGTGCTCCCGCAGTACTCCGGCGGTCTGGGGATCCTCGCGGGCGACCACCTCAAGAGCGCGAGCGACCTGGGCGTGCCGATCGTCGGCGTCGGCCTGCTGTACGGCGCCGGGTACTTCCGGCAGTCCCTCACGCGCGACGCCTGGCAGGTGGAGACCTACCCCCTGCTCGACCCGGACGGGCTCCCGCTGACCCTGCTGCGCGAGGACGACGGCACGCCCGCACGCGTGTCGCTCGACCTCCCGGGCGGGCGCGCGCTCCACGCGCACGTGTGGGTCGCGGCGGTCGGCCGCGTGCCGCTGCTGCTGCTCGACTCGAACGTGCCCGGCAACGACGAGGCGGCGCGCAAGGTCACCGACCGGCTCTACGGCGGCGGCGGCGAGCACCGCCTCCAGCAGGAGCTGCTGCTCGGCGTCGGCGGCGTGCGGGCGCTGCGCCTGTGGTCGCGGCTCACCGGTGCGCCCGAGCCGGAGGTCTACCACACCAACGAGGGCCACGCGGGGTTCCTCGGCGTGGAGCGCATCCGCGAGCTCGTCGAGGGCGGCCTGACGTTCGACGAGGCGCTCGAGGCGGTGCGCGCGGCCACGGTGTTCACCACGCACACGCCCGTGCCCGCGGGCATCGACCGGTTCGGGCGAGACCTGATCACGCAGTACTTCGCCGGGGACATGGCGGTCGACGGGCTGCCCGCCGACCGGGTCCTCGCGCTCGGGGCCGAGGACTACGACGGCGGCGACCCCACCGTGTTCAACATGGCCGTCATGGGCCTGCGGCTCGGGGGCCGCGCGAACGGTGTCTCGCTGCTGCACGGCGAGGTGTCGCGCGGCATGTTCGAGGGCCTGTGGCCGGGCTTCGACGAGCGCGAGGTCCCCATCACGTCGGTGACCAACGGCGTCCACTCGCCCACCTGGGTGGACCCGGCGTTCGCCGCCCTGCAGGCCGAGCGGCTCGGGCTCGACGAGCTCACGGCCGACGGCGCGTCGTCGGGCTGGCTGCGGGCCGGGCGCGAGGGCGCCGGGGACGAGCCCGCGGTGAGCGACGCCGAGCTGTGGGCCCTGCGCCGCGAGATGCGCGGACGCCTCGTCGAGGAGGCGCGGCGCCGTCTGCGCCGCTCCTGGCGCGAGCGCGGGGCCAGCCCGGCCGAGCTCGGCTGGGTCGACGACGCCCTGTCGCCGGACGTGCTCACCATCGGTTTCGCGCGCCGCGTGCCGACGTACAAGCGGCTCACGCTCATGCTGCGCGACCCGCAGCGGCTCAAGGCGCTGCTGCTGCACCCGGAGCGGCCCGTCCAGCTGGTCGTCGCCGGCAAGTCGCACCCCGCCGACGACCAGGGCAAGCGGCTCATCCAGCAGCTCGTGCGCTTCACCGACGACCCCGAGGTGCGCCACCGCATCGTCTTCCTGCCGAACTACGACATCGGCATGGCGCAGTCGCTCTACCCGGGCTGCGACGTGTGGCTGAACAACCCGCTGCGCCCGCTCGAGGCGTCCGGGACGTCGGGCATGAAGTCCGCGCTCAACGGCGGCCTCAACCTGTCCGTCCTCGACGGGTGGTGGGACGAGTGGTTCGACGGCGAGAACGGCTGGGCCATCCCCACCGCGGACGGCGTCGACGACCCCGACCGGCGCGACGACCTCGAGGCCGCGGCGCTCTACGACCTCGTCGAGCACCAGGTGGCGCCCCGGTTCTACGACCGCTCCGACGACGGGGTCCCCGGCCGCTGGCTGGCCATGGTGCGGCACACGCTCGCGACGCTCGGCCCCAAGGTGCAGGCGACGCGCATGGTCGGCGAGTACGTCACGCGGCTCTACGCGCCCGCAGCCGCGGCGGGGCGCGCGCTCGCCGCCGACGGTCTCGCCCCCGCGCGCGAGCTCGCGCGCTGGAAGCGGTCCGTGCGCGACGGCTGGTCGCGCGTGCGCGTCGACCACGTCGACTCCAGCGGCGTCAGCGAGGTCCCGCAGGTCGGGGACCGGCTCACCGTGCGTGCGTACGTCTCCCTCGGCGACCTCGGTCCGGACGACGTCGAGGTGCAGGTCGTGCACGGGCACGTCACCGAGGCCGACGTCATCGAGGAGTTCACCGCGCAGCCGCTCGTGCTCGCCGAGACGTACGAGGCCGGGCGGCACGCGTTCGCGGGCGAGGTCGTGCTCGAGGCCTCGGGCCCGTTCGGCTACACGGTGCGCGTCGTGCCGAAGCACGCCGGCCTGCCCAGCGCGGCCGAGCTCGGCCTCGTCGCCAACGCCTGACGCGCTTGAAGGCGGCAGACGCGAGATAGAACCCGCGGTCGCGAGGTAGAAGCCCTGGAGCTCTACCTCACGACCGCGGGTTCTACGTCGCGACGTAGCGCGCGGCTCGGGGGCAGCGTGGAGCCCTCGAGGCGTCGCGGGTCGTCCACAGGATCGTGACCGGTCCTGTCCGATGCACCAGTGCTCCGCGACGCTGGGCTCGTGAGCACCCACGAGCGCATCGTCCGCACGGTCGATCAGCAGTCCCGACACCTTCCCGCACCCACCGACGAGGCGCCGTCCTCCTCGTGGCTGCCGTCGGTCACACGTTTCTCGCCGGAGCGGCGCGCGGAGATCGCGGCCGCCCTGCGCAGCGGCGCGTTGGTCCGGGCCCGGCAAGGGGTCTACGTGCGCCCACCGCACGGGGCCTCGTCCCCGGCGAAGCGACGCCGGGACGCCGTGGTGACGAGCGCCGTCGCGCTCGCGGAACGGCTCACGACGGACTACTGGTTCAGCCACTCGACCGCTGCGGTGCTGCACGGTCTCTGGACCTGGCGGCTCGCCGACGAGGTGCACGTCACCCAGCTCGGCAACCCGTCGGTGCGGCGCCGGACCGATCCGCGCGTCCGGCGGCACTGGACGGCGCTGGCGCACGACGACCGCGACGAGCTCAGCGGTCTGCCGGTCACGTCGCTCGAACGGACGATCGTCGACTGTGCGCGCTCTCTGCCGCCCGTGGCCGGGATCGTCGTCGCGGACTCCGGGCTGCGTGCCGGGGCGGACCTCGAGCGGATCGGGGTCGTCCTCCAGGCGGCTGCCGGTGGTCGCGGGGTGCGGCGAGCGCGGCAGGTGCTGGCAGAGGCCGACGGTCGCTCCGAGTCGCCCGGGGAGAGCGTGGTGCGATGGATCGCCATCGAGGCCGGCCTGCCTCGTCCGGAGCCGAACCTCACCGTGCCGACATGGCGGGGCGCGTACCGGCTCGACCTCGCGTGGACGGCGCACCGCGTCGCGGTCGAGTTCGACGGGGCCGTCAAGTACTCGGGCGGGGAGTACGGCGACCCGCAGCGCCGGCTCCTCGCGGAAAAGGCCCGTCACGACGCGCTGGTGGAAGCCGGGTGGCTCGTCGTACGCGTGACGTGGGACGACCTCGCCGACTCGGACGTCGTGGCACGCAGGATTCGGTCTGCGCTGTCGACCGCCTTGCGCCGCCGGGATCGCGAGATAGAAGCTGCGGTCGCGAGGTAGAACCCTGCGTGTTCTACCTCGTGACGGTTGGTTCTATCTCGCGGGGGTGGGTGCGGCGGGGGAGGCGGGAGCAGCGGGGGAGCGCTCCCCGGCGTCGAGCAGGTCCAGGTAGCGGGCGCGGGTGCGCAGGACGTCGCGGAGCTGCGTGCCGATGCCGTCGACGAACTCCTCGCGGTAGACCGCGTCGACCTGGACGGAGATGGCGTAGTAGAGCCCGGTGAAGGTCGCGATCGCGACGGACACGCGCAGGAGCGTCTGCGTCACGACGAGCTCGGCCCCATCGACGCCGGGGCCGCCGGCGAGAGCGAACGTGCGCTGCCAGGTGCCGCCCTCGACGTCCCACAGCGCCATCACCTCGGGCGTCACGGTGAGCGTCCCGAGCGCCATGAAGAACACGCCCATCCCGAGGCTCACGACGAGCACCTGAAGCAGCTGGCTCGTGGCGATCATCGCGGCGAGGTTGCCCGTCTGGCGGCGGGTGAGCCGTGCCGCGCGCTCGCTGCCCGGCACGTCGACGGCGGCGTCCGCGAGCGCCTCACGCGCCTCGCCGGGCACACGGAGCGCGACGAACAGGACGATCAGCAGGAGGAAGAACGCGCCGAGCGCGAGGTCGGCGACGCCGTGCGTGCGGTCGAAGACCTGCCACACCTCGGCGTTGTAGAACAGCACGAGCGAGAAGACGAGGAGGAGCGGCAGGAGACGCACGAGCCGCAGGAGCGACGCGCCGAGCTCGTCGGCGACGCGCGCGAGCCCCCACCACAGAGACGACAGGACGCCGTACCCCACGACGACGCGCACGATCCCGAGCAGCACGAGGTTGCCCGCGACGGTGAGCAGCGCCTCGTCCCACTGCCCGCCGAACACGAGGGGCAGGAGCGCGGGCGCGAGGACGAACACGGCGAGCTCCGGCAGCCCGACGGACTGGGGCAGCGTCGACCAGCGCCGGCCGCGCAGCACGTTGACGCCCGCGTACGCGGCGCCGACGATCGCCGCACCGCCGAGCAGGGCGAGCACGTTGGCCCATGCGGGCCAGGCCGTCCGGACGGCGCCCGACAGCTCGGCGAGCAGCACGACGAGCAGGAACGGCGCGGACCGGCCGAACACGTCGCGGTCGAGCGAGTGCCCCTCGACGAGGAGCGGCAGGCCGTTGCGGCGGAAGAACCGCTCGCACGCCGCGGCGTCGAGCAGGGCGGCCTCGGGCGCGGGGGCCGGGGACGCGTCGTCGGGCACGGTCATGGCCGGGACCTTACCGGCGAACGCGAGGTAGAGGGTTCTCGTCGAGGTAGAGGGAGATCGCCCTCTACCTCGCGGGAAACCCTCTATCTCGCGATCGCCCCGGTCTGCACGCTCAGGCGAGCTCGGCCGCCAGAGCGCGGCCGGCGACGCGACCGGAGAACAGGCAGCCGCCGAGGAACGTGCCCTCGAGCGCCCGGTGGCCGTGCACGCCCCCGCCGCCGAAGCCGGCCGCCTCGCCGGCGGCCCACAGGCCGGGCAGCACGGTGCCGTCGGCGCGCAGCACGCGCCCGGACGTGTCGGTCCACAGGCCGCCGAGCGTCTTGCGCGTGAGGACCGACAGCCGCACCGCGAGCAGCGGCCCGTCCTTCGGGGTGGTCAGGGGGCGCGGCGGTGAGACGCGGATGAGCCGGTCGACGCGGTAGCGGCGCGCCATCGCGGTCGCGACCACCTGCGGGTCCTTGCCCAGACCGGTGCGTACCTGCTCGTCGCGCAGGTGGATCACCCGGGCGAGGGCGTCGGGGTCCACGTGCCCGCGCGAGCCGGGCGTGGCTTCGGTGAGCGCGTTCATCCCGGCGGCGAGCCCCTCGGCGGTGTCGGCCCACACGAACTCCGGCGACTGCTCGGCGAACCGCGCCACCGGCCCCACGGCGCCGGGACGCACACGCTGGGCGAGCAGCCGCACGTCCTTGCCGGTGAGGTCGGGGTTCTGCTCGGAGCCCGACAGTGCGAACTCGGTCTCCATGATCGCCTTGTTGAGCACGAACCAGGAGTGGTCGTCACCGCGCCCGGTGACGTGCCGCAGGGCGCCGAGAGCGTCGAAGCCGGGGAACAGCGGCGCGGGGAGCCGGTTGCCGTCGGCGTCGAGCCACAGCGAGCTCGGCCCGGGCAGGATGCGGATGCCGTGGTTCGTCCACACGAGGGAGTGGTTGGCGATGCCCTCCGGGTAGTGCCACATGCGGTCCTCGTGGACGAGGGCGGCGCCCGCGTCGGCGGCGGCGGTGAGCGCGAGGCCGTCCGTCGAGTCGGGCACGCCGGACAGCATGCGGGCCGGGAGCCGCCCGGCCGAGCCGGGCCAGCGCGACGCGACGAGCTCGTGGTTCGCGCCGATCCCGCCGGAGGTGAGCACGACGGCGCCCGCGGCGATCTCGACCTCGCCCACGACGTCGCGCGTGGACGGCGCACCGCGCTCGGCGTCCGACGGCGCGAGGACCTCGGCCCGCACGCCCGTCACGGCGCCGTCGGTCACCACGAGCGACGTGACCCGGTGCCGGAACCGCACGTCGAGCAGGCCCTCGGCCCGGGCGTCGAGCGCGGCGCGGACGAACGGTTCGAGCACCGCGGGGCCGGTGCCCCAGGTGACGTGGAAGCGCGGCACGGAGTTGCCGTGCGCACCGACCTGGCCGTCGGTGCCCGGCTGCACCGGGTAGCCGCCGCGCTCGGCCCACTGGACGAGCGGGAACCAGCGCACGCCCTTGCCGTGCAGCCACGGACGCATCTCGCCGGCGGCGAAGTCGACGAACGCCCGCGCCCACGCGTACCCGTGCCGGTCGGGCCCCTCGCCTCTCTCGGCGCCGGGGGCGAACTGCGCGGACCCGAGCCAGTCGTCGAACGCGAGCTCGGCGCTGTCGCGCACTCCCATGCGCCGCTGCTCGGGCGAGCCGACGAGGAACAGCCCGCCGAACGACCACCACGCCTGGCCGCCGAGGCTCGCCGCGGGCTCTTGGTCGAGCAGGACGACGCGGCGCCCTGCCGCGGTGAGCTCGGTCGCGGCGACGAGGCCGGACAAGCCCGCGCCGACGACGACGACGTCCGCCGGACCGTTCACGTCGGTGTGATCGGTGTCACTCATGCGCGAAGACTAGAGCACGCGCGCCGCCCCGGGCAGGGGTCGCGGGCGGCTGCGGCACGTCGCCTCCGCCTCTGCTCGCGGGGCCGGGCCTACGAGGTCGTGGTCGGGGAGACGTACACGCGCAGGCTCAGCGGCTCGAGCGCGGCGACGTCCCCCGGACGCCCGAGCCCGTCGCCGTCCGCCTCGACGTGCTCGCCCGGGTGCTCCCACGTGGAGTCCCACGCGAGGGCCCACTCCTCGGCGCCCTCCCCGGCGGCGGCCCGCAGACCGGGCAGCGTGACGTCGACCGGGTCGAGTCCGCCGGCGAGGACGACCAGCACGTCGCGCGCACCGGCGACGGGCGCGGTGCGCAGCATCTGGAGGGTGCGCACCCGGGGGTCGTGCCAGGCCGCGTGGTCCAGCGGTCCGGCGTCGACGTCGAACCAGGCGAGGTCCGGGACGCCGTCCGGCGCGCCGGGGCGGGGTCGCCCGGTGAAGAAGGTGTCGGGGCGCAGGGCGGCGTGCTCGCGCCGGAGGCCGAGCAGGTACCGGGCCGTCGCGAGCAGGTCCTTGCGCCACGGCGACAGGTCCCACGACACCCACGACGTCTCGTCGTCGGCCACGTACGCGTTGTTGTTCCCGCGCTGGGTGCGGCCCATCTCGTCGCCCGCGGTGAGCATCGGCGTGCCCGCGGACAGCAGGAGCGTGGCCAGCACGTTGCGGATCGAGCGCCGACGCAGCGGCGCGATCTCCGCACCGGGTGGCTCCGCCGGCCCCTCGAGGCCGTGGTTCCACGACCGGTTGTCGTCCGTGCCGTCCCGGTTCTGCTCGCCGTTGGCGAGGTTGTGCTTGTGCTCGTACGCGACGAGGTCGGCGAGCGTGAAGCCGTCGTGCGCGGTCACGTAGCTCACCGACGCGACGGGGCCGCGCAGGAGCGGCGGGTCGCTGTGGCCGAACAGGTCCGCCGACCCGGCGAGCCGCGTCGCGAGGTCGCGCACGCCGTGCCCGGAGCGGCCGTGCGCCGCCTCCCGCGCGTCGGCGAGCCAGAACTGGCGCACCGCGTCGCGGAACCGGTCGTTCCACTCCGCGAACGGCGGCGGGAACTGCCCCGTGCGCCACCCGCCGGGCCCGACGTCCCACGGCTCGGCGACGAGCTTGAGGCCGCACAGCACCGGGTCGGTCTGCAGCGCGACGAGGAACGGGTGGTGCGCGTCGAACCCGTCGGCCCCGCGACCGAGCGTCACGGCGAGGTCGAAGCGGAACCCGTCGACGCCGACGACCTGCGCCCAGTACCGCAGCGAGTCGAGGGCCGCGCGGATCACGGCCGGGCGGCGGAAGTCGAGCGTGTTGCCCGTCCCGGTGACGTCCGCGAGCCGTGCCGGGGAGCCGCCGTCGTGCAGGTAGTACAGCGGGTTGTCGAGGCCGCGCCACGACAGGTGGTACCCGTCGGCACCGCCCTCGCACGTGTGGTTGTGCACGACGTCGAGCAGCACCTCGATGCCGGCCTCGTGCAGCAGGTGGACCATGCCGCGCACCTCGTCGAGCACGGCCTCGGGGCCGGCCTCCTGGGCCGCCCGGGTGGCGTACGCGGCGTGCGGCGCGAAGAACCCGAGCGTCGAGTAGCCCCAGTAGTTGGTGCGCCCGCTGCCCAGCAGGTGCGGCTCGGGCACGTTGGCGTGCACCGGGAGCAGCTCGAGCGTCGTCACGCCGAGGGAGCGCAGGTGCTCGATCGTCGTCGGGTGCGCGACGCCGGCGTACGTGCCCCGCAGGTGCTCGGGCAGCGCCTCGAGCCGCTGCGTGAGGCCGCGCACGTGCGCCTCGTACACGACCGTCCGCGACCACGGCACGCGCGGACGGGGCGCGAGCGGACCGGTGGGCTCGGGCACCACGACCGAGTGCGGCACGAACGGCAGCGAGTCGCGCTCGTCGGGCGGGCCGTACGCGTCGGTCCCGGCGTGGCCGCGGATCGCCGGGTCGTCGACCAGCTCGCCCACGAGCCCGCGCGCGTACGGGTCCACGAGGAGCTTCGCGGGGTTGTGCCGCAGCCCGGCCGCCGGGTCCCACGGGCCGTGGACGCGGAACCCGTACCGCTGCCCGGCGCGCACGCCCGGCACGTGCGCGCGCCACACGCCGTACGCCGGTCCGGACAGCGCGACGCGGCGCTCGCGGAAGCGTGCCGCTCCTTCGCCCTCGACGACGTCGACCAGGCACAGCTCGACGGCGGTCGCGTGCGACGCGAGCGCCGCGACGTCGACGCCGTCGCCCGCGAGGTGGACGCCGAGGCGTGGCTGGGGCGCGTGCCGGTCGGTCTCGTGGGCGTCGGCGGCCGCGACGGCCGCGGGACGGTGCGGGGGTACGGGAGGAGCGTGCACGCCACCATTGTGGCCGGAGTCACCGACCTGGTCGCGCACCCGCCGGTACGCTGCCCTGAGCGGGCCCGGTGCGCCGCACCTCCGACCACCCGGTCCACCGCCCACGTCATCGCCCACGTATCGTCCACCGACCGCCAGCAAGGGAGCGAGCCCGATGCGGATCGTCGTCGCCGTCAAGTACGTCCCGGACATCCACGCCGACCGGGGCTTCGAGGGCGGACGGGTGGTCCGTCGGCCCGACGAGGGGACGCTCAACGAGCTGGACGAGAACGCCGTCGAGGCGGCGCTGCGACTCGTGGAGTCGCTCCCCGAGGACGAGCGGGCGGCCAGCGAGGTCGTCGTGGTCACGGTCGCCGGCCCCGACGCCGACGCCGCGGTGAAGAAGGCGTTCCAGCTCGGCGTCGACCGCGGGGTCCGCGTGAGCGACGACGCGATCGCCGGCTCCGACTACTTCGGCACGGCGCGCGTGCTCGCGGCCGCCGTGCGCCGCCTCGCCGAGGAGGCTCCCGTGGACCTCGTCGTCACGGGCATGGCGGCGCTCGACGGGCTCGGCTCCGTCGTCCCCGCTCTGCTGTCCGCCGAGCTCGGGCTGCCGCAGCTCACGCTCGCGGGCCGGGTGGAGCTCACGGGCGAGGCCGGCGCCCGCGGCGCACGGGTCACGCGCGAGCTCGACGGCGTCGACGAGGTGCTCGAGGCGCCGCTGCCCGCGGTGGTCAGCGTGACCGACCACGCCAACGACCCCCGCTTCCCCAACTTCAAGCTCATCATGGCGGCGCGCTCCAAGCCGGTGGAGGCGTGGAGCCTCGCCGACCTGGACGTCGACGCCGCACAGGTCGGCGACGCGGGCGCGCGCACCCGCGTGCTCGCCGCGTCGCCGCACCCGCCCCGCCCGGAGGCCGAGATCGTCGTCGACAAGGGCGAGGGCGGGCGCGCGCTCGCCGACTACCTCATCCGCAACGACCTGGTCTGAGAGGACGCGACCGTGACCGTGACCCCCGAGACGAGCCCCGGGACGACCCCCGAGGGCACCGGCAACCGGACCGTCCTCGTCCTGCTCGACACGCCCGGCACCGAGCTGCGCTCGCCCGTGCTCGAGCTCCTCACCCTCGCGCGCCGCGTCGGACGCGTCGAGGCCGTGGCGCTCGAGGCGCCGAGCCTCGAGGTGCTCGCCCAGCTCGGCGCGCACGGCGTCGAGACGGTGCGCCAGGCCGAGCTGTCCGCCGACGGGCACGCCCCGTCCGCGGACGTCGCGCACCTGACGCCCGTCGTCGCCGAGGCGCTCGCCGCGGCGGCGCGCGCCTGCGACGCCGACGCCGTCCTGCTCACCTCGTCGTTCCCGAACAAGGAGGCCGCCGCGCGCCTGGCCTTCCTCACGGGCGCGGGCCTCGTCGTCGACGCGTCCGACCTGGGCGACGACGGCACGCACCTCGTCGCGGACAAGCGCGTCTTCGCCGGGTCGTGGGACGTGCGGAGCGCCGTGACGACGGACCTCGCCGTGCTCACGGTCCGCGCGAACGCCGTCGTGCCGGAGCCCGCGCCGGAGGCGGTCGCGACCGAGGTCGTCGGCTTCGGCGTCACGGTGCCGGCCGCCGCGACCGCGGCCCGGGTCGTGTCGCGCACGACGCACGAGACGTCCGGCAGCGGTCGCCCGGCCCTGGGCGAGGCCTCGGTCGTGGTCACGGGCGGTCGCGGGACGAACGGCGACTTCGCCCCCGTCGTGGAGCTCGCCGACGCGCTCGGCGCCGCCGTCGGGGCGACCCGCGACGCCGTCTACGAGGGCTGGCACGACCAGTTCGTCGGGCAGACGGGCGTGACGGTCGCGCCGCGGCTGTACATCGGGGCGGGCGTCTCGGGCGCGCCGCACCACCGGGGCGGCATGCAGGCGGCGCAGGTCGTCGTGGCGGTGAACAACGACCCGGAGTGCCCGCTGTTCGAGATCTCGGACTTCGCCGTCGTCGGTGACCTCGCCGAGGTGCTGCCGCAGGCCGCGGAGGCGATCCGCGAGCACAAGGCCTCCCGCGGCTAGCCGGAGGACGTCCGCTCCTGGCGGGCGCACAGAGTTCACCCGCTCGTCGCCCTGCGGCAGGGGCGGCGTCATCGAGCGTTCCTAGCGTCTGGTCGACTCCTCGACAGCGAGGAGGCCCCCCAGCCTCGTGGAGAACCCGATGACGATCACTCCCGCCCCCGAGCAGCGGTCGCTGCTGCCCCTCACGCCGCACGCGCGCGGCAAGCGCAGCCCGGTGACGTGCCGGCTCAAGTGCGCCGACGCGTGCTCGCACGCCGTGCCGAACACGAGCGAGAACGAGTACTTCCGCGACGTCGCCGGCCGTGCGCTCTCGCGCCGCGCCCTGCTCGGCGGGCTCGCCGTGGGTGCGGCGGCCGTCGTCGTCGGGGCGCAGGCCGTCGCGGCGCCGCCGGCGGCCGCGGAGGGCGCGCTCGCGGCCGGCCGCGGGCACGGCCACGGCGGCCGCCCGGCCCGCGGCCTCGCCTTCGGCCCGATCGCGCCGCAGGCGGGGGTCACCGACGCCGTCGTGGTGCCCGACGGGTACGCCTGGCGCCCGATCATCCGGTGGGGCGACCCGATCCTGCCGGGCGGGGCGGACTTCGACGTCGCGCGCCAGACGCCCGAGCAGCAGGCGCTGCAGTTCGGGTACAACAACGACTACCTGGACATCCTCCCGCTCGAGCGCTCGCACCACCTCGCGAACTGCCGCACCCCCGGGCGCGGGCCCGGCCGCGGCACGCGCGGGCTGCTCGTGACGAACCACGAGTACACGAACCCGGCCATCATGTTCGACGACTCCTACGACGCGGCGACGCGTCGCGCCATCGAGCGGGCCGCGCACGGCATGTCGGTCGTCGAGGTGCGCCGGCGCCGCACGGGCGAGCCGTGGGACTACGAGCGCCGCAGCCGGTTCAACCGCCGCGTGCACCTCGGCACCGAGTTCCGGATGACCGGGCCCGCCGCGGGCTCGGACCTCCTGCGGACCGTCGCCGACCCCTCGGGCACGCGCGTGCTCGGCACGCTCAACAACTGCGCGGGAGGCACGACCCCGTGGGGGACCGTGCTGTCCGGCGAGGAGAACTTCCACGGCTACTTCCGCACGTCGGGCCAGGGCGACGACGCGCGGTACGGCCTGCGCGACGCCCCGACGGGCTACGGCTGGGAGCTCGACGACCCGCGCTTCGACGCCCGCAACCCCGGGTACGAGAACGAGCCGCACCGCTTCGGGTGGGTCGTCGAGATCGACCCGTACGCGCCGGACGAGGCGCCGGTGAAGCACACGGCGCTGGGCCGGTTCAAGCACGAGGGCGCGAACGTCATCCTGTCGCGGCGCGGCCACGCGGTCGCGTACATGGGCGACGACGAGCGCTTCGACTACGTCTACAAGTTCGTCTCGTCGCGCACGATGCGGCAGGGGAACAGCCCGTGGGCGCGCCGGCACAACAAGCAGCTGCTCACCGAGGGCTCGCTGTACGTGGCGCGCTTCCACGGCGACTCGCCGGCCGGCGAGATCGACGGCTCGGGCCGGCTGCCGTCCGACGGCGCGTTCGACGGCCGCGGCGAGTGGGTCCCGCTCGTCGTCGACGGCCGCAGCGCGGTCGAGGGCATGTCCGTCGAGGAGGTCCTCGTCCGCACGCGCGTCGCGGCCGACAGGGTGGGCGCCACCAAGATGGACCGCCCCGAGGACGTCGAGCCCAACCCGGTGACCGGCCGCGTCTACGTCGCCTGCACGAACAACACCGCGCGGGGCCCCGCCGGTGCGGAGGCGGCGACCGAGCCCAACCCCCGCAACACCAACCGTGACGGGCACGTCGTGGAGATCGTCGAGGACCGCGACGACGCCACGTCGCGCACGTTCTCCTGGAACCTGCTGCTCGTCGCGGGCGACCCGTCGACCAACGGCTCGACGTACTTCGCGGGCTACCCGCGGGACAAGGTCTCCCCGATCTCGTGCCCCGACAACCTCGCGTTCGACGCCGAGGGCAACCTGTGGATCTCCACGGACGGCCAGCCGAGCACGATCCAGAAGTGCGACGGGCTGTTCAAGGTGCCGCTGACGGGCCGTGAGCGTGGCCACGTGCAGCAGTTCCTCTCGGTCCCGCGCGACGCCGAGACGTGCGGCCCCGTCGTCGACTCGAGGGACCGCATGGTGTACGTCGCGGTCCAGCACCCGGGGGAGGACGGCACGTTCGCCAGCCAGAACTCCTACTTCCCGGACTACGTCACGCCGGGCGCACCGGTGCCGGCCGGCGCGTTCGCGGGCCCGCGGCCTTCCGTGGTCCAGGTCTGGCAGGACTGAGGCAGGAGCCCGACGGCGCCGGCCCCCGGGCGGGGGCCGGCGCCGTCGGGCTCAGCCGTCGCAGAGGCCGATCTGCTCGAGCCACGCCACGGCAGCGACCCCCTGGGCGCGCTGGGACGCCCGCAGGCGCGACTGGCCCGCGGGGGCGGGCCGGCGCGCAGAGCTCAGGTAGTACCCGGCGATCCCCGCGACGACGGCCCGCACGTCGGCCGGGTGCACGTCCCGGCCGAGCGGGTGGGCGTCGAACGTCGCGGCGGCCCACGCGCCCCCGCGGGCGCGGCGCGCGGCGTCCGCGGCGACCGGAACCGGCTCGACGACGTCCGTGACGCCCTGCACCACGACGCCGGGCAGGAACGTCGCCAGGTCGAGCCACGGGGCGCCGCGCGAGGCGTGGGCCCAGTCGACGAGGTGGACGGACGACGGCGTGAGCACGATCGTGTCGGCGCGCACGTCGCCGTGGACGAACGCCTCGCCCTCGCACGCGACGAGCACCCCGCGCTCGGCGTCGACCAGCGCGTCCAGGTGGTGGGCCGCCCAGGGCACGAGGCGCTCGAGCTCCGGGTCCGGGTCGTCGCGCAGGGCCCGCCAGCCGGTCGAGAGGTCCGCGAGCTCGGGGCCGGCCGGCGTCAGCCGTGCCTCGCGTGCACCCGGCAGCGACGCCACGGTCCGGAGCGCGGCGAGGACGCGGTCCAGCTCGTCGGGGTCCCACGGGGTGGCGGGCAGGCGGCCGTCGAGCGCCTCGAACGCGAGCATGCCCCAGTCCTCGTCGCGCAGCGCCCAGGCGAGCCGCGGCGCCGGCATGCCGCGCGGCAGGTGACGGGCCACGTACACCTCGGCGCGGTAGCGGCCGATGACGGCGGGACCGTCGCTCACCCGCGTCGCCTTGACGAAGTACCGCGCGCCGTCCTCCAGCTCGAGGAGGGACGTGACCTCCGAGGCCGACGACGCCGGGAAGGACGTCTCGGCGACGACGCGCGCGCCCGCCGTGGCCTCGATCTCGGCGCGGACCGTGGACGGCAGGTCGCTCCAGCGCAGCCGGCCGGGGCGCGCGGACGGGACGTCGTCGGCCTCCCCGACGACGGTCGAGAGCTCGTCGGACATGGTGGTGGTGGTTCCCTCGATCAGTGGGTTCGGCGTGACGCCCCCGCCACGGCCGGGTGCACGACGGTCTGGCGTCGCGGCTGCCGCGGCTCCCGTCCGTGCCCACCGGGTCCCGGCCGGGCACAGACCATGACAAGGTAGCGCGTCCACGGCGGATGTCCAGCACCGCCCGGACCGCTCGGCACGCGCCCCGCCGACGGCTCCGTAGACTGGGTGACCGTGACCCAGCCATCCGGCCCGTCGCGCCGCGCGACGAGCGGGCCACGGCCCGCACCGCGCGTCGCGTACCTCGACCACGCCGCGACGACTCCGCTCTCGGGCGCCGCCCGCGACGCCCTCGTCGACGAGCTCTCGCGCACCGGAAACCCGTCCTCGCTGCACGCGGCGGGCCGGGCCGCCCGGCGCACGGTCGAGGAGGCGCGCGAGGCCGTCGCGCACGCGCTCGGGGCGCGACCCAGCGAGGTGGTGCTCACCGCGGGCGGCACGGAGGCGGACAACCTGGCGGTCAAGGGCCTGTTCTGGGGGCGCCGCACCACGGACCAGCGCCGTCGCCGCATCGTCGTCTCCGCGGTCGAGCACCACGCCGTCCTCGACCCGGCGTTCTGGATGGCCGAGCACACCGGTGCCGAGATCGTCCTGCTCCCCGTCGACGCCGACGGCCGGGTCGACCTCGACGCGCTGCGCGCCGAGCTCGCGGAGCACGCGGCGGAGATCGCGCTCATCTCCGTGATGTGGGCGAACAACGAGGTCGGCACGCTGCAGCCGGTGCAGGAGGTCGTGCAGCTCGCGCGCCCCCACGGCATCCCGGTGCACTCCGACGCCGTGCAGGCCGTGGGACAGGTCCCCGTGGACTTCGCCGCGAGCGGCCTCGACGCCATGACGGTCTCCGGGCACAAGCTCGGCGGGCCCGTGGGCGTGGGCGCCCTCGTCGCCCGGCGCGACGCCCCGCTGACGCCGGTGCTGCACGGCGGCGGCCAGGAGCGCGGGGTGCGCTCCGGCACGCTCGACGTGCCCGCGATCCGGGCGTTCGGCGTCGCCGTGGCGGACGCCGTCGCGCACCGCGAGGAGCGGGCGCGCCACCTCGCCGCGCTCCGCGACGAGCTCGTCGCGGGCGTTCGGCGCCTCGTCCCCGACGCGGTCCTGAGCGGGCCCGAGCCCGCCGGCGGGTCGGGCGACGACACCGACGAGCGGCCGGCACGCCTGCCGGCCAACGCGCACTTCACGTTCCCCGGCGCGGAGGGGGACTCGCTGCTCTACCTGCTCGACTCCGCGGGGGTCCAGGCGTCCACCGGCTCCGCGTGCCAGGCCGGCGTGCCGCAGCCGTCGCACGTGCTGCTGGCCATGGGCGTGCCCGAGCCGGCCGCACGGGGCGCGCTCCGGTTCTCGCTCGGCGTCACGTCCACGCCCGACGACGTCGCCCACCTCCTCGATGCGCTCCCCGCGGCCGTGGACCGCGCCCGGGCGGCGGGGCTCGCGTCGGCCGGCGCGTCGCGCGCCGTCGCGGCGGGCACGGCGGGAGGTGCCGCATGAGGGTCCTGGCCGCCATGTCCGGCGGGGTCGACTCCGCGGTCGCCGCGGCGCTCGCCGTCGAGGCCGGGCACGACGTCGTGGGCGTGCACATGGCCCTGTCGCGCAACCGCGACCAGTTCCGCACCGGGTCGCGCGGGTGCTGCTCGATCGAGGACGCGGGCGACGCGCGGCGTGCGGCCGACGTGCTCGGCATCCCCTACTACGTGTGGGACCTGTCCGAGCGCTTCGAGGACACCGTCGTCGCCGACTTCCTCGCCGAGTACGAGGCGGGGCGCACGCCGAACCCGTGCGTGCGCTGCAACGAGCACATCAAGTTCGAGGCGCTGCTCGACAAGGCCACCGCGCTCGGCTTCGACGCCGTGGCGACGGGCCACTACGCGCGCGTGGTCACGGGTGACGCCCGCGAGCTGCACCGTTCCCCGAACGCGGCGAAGGACCAGTCCTACGTCCTCGCCGTGATGGGGCCCGAGCGGCTCGCGCGCGCGATGTTCCCGCTCGGGGACTTCGCGTCGAAGGACGAGGTGCGGGTCGAGGCCGCCCGACGCGGCCTGTCCGTCTCGGCCAAGCCGGACTCCTACGACATCTGCTTCGTCGCGGACGGCGACACGCAGGGCTTCCTGCGAGAGCGCCTCGGGTCGCGGCCCGGCGAGATCGTCGACGCCGACGGCCGCGTGCTCGGCGAGCACGACGGCGCCTACGCGTACACCGTGGGCCAGCGCAAGGGCCTGCGCATCGACCGTCCGGCGCTCGACGGCCGCCCCCGCTACGTGCTCGACGTCCAGCCGGGCACGAACCGCGTCGTCGTCGGCGCCGCCGAGCTGCTCAGCGTCGACCGCGTCGAGGCCGGGGGAGCGGTGTGGTTCGACGGCGTCCTCGACGGTCCCGGGGCGCTCGCCCGGCCGGGGGAGGCGTTCGACGCGCAGGTGCAGGTCCGCGCCCACGGGTCCGCCGTGCCGGCGCGGGTGCGCGCGACGACCGGCCCGGGAGGTGCGGCGATGGAGGTCGAACTGACCGGCACCACGTTGCGCGGCGTCGCGGCCGGGCAGTCGCTCGTCGTCTACGCCGGGACCCGCGTGCTCGGCCAGGCCACCGTGGACCGCGCGTACCGTGCCCGCCCCGGCGGGGCCGGCGGTGCGCACGCCGCTCGCGCGGCTCAGCCGGCCGCGACGTGACCGGGCGCGTGCTCGAGCGCCCGGACCAGCGCGGCCTCGTCCCGCACGCACCAGTGCTCGGCCTCGCGCCCGTCCGCGAAGCGCAGCACGTGCATCTCGCGCACCCGGAAGCGGCGCCCCGTCGGCGCCACCCCCCGGTAGTAGCCCGTGTGGCGCGCGCTCAGCTCGAGGTGCAGCGCCACGAGGTCGCCCTCGGCGATCGCGTGCAGCACGTCGACCCGCTGGTCGGTGAACGCGTCGCAGTACCAGTGCATCGTCGCGAGCAGGCTCTCGGCGCCGCCGGCGCGACCGTGCACCGGGTCGTGGTCGTGGAAGCCGGGCGCGAGGAGCGCCGTCAGCGCCTGGGCGTGGTTGCCCGGCAGCGCCTGCGTGTGCACCGCGATCGCCACGGCCTTGTTGTCCGTCGTCATGTCGACCTCGTCCGTCCGCAGGGCGAGCCGTGCGGCCCCCGGGCCCCGGCGGGGCCCCGGCGCGGCTGCGTTCCCCGAGTTCCCCAGGAGAGAGGTGGCCGGTCCATGGTCCGTGACACGGGTGCGGCGGACGCCGCGGCGGGGCAGGACGCCCGATGACCGCGGTGAGCGGGCTCGGTCCGTGGCCGGGCGGCGAGGGCGCCGACGTCCTCGAGGCGCAGCTGACGGTCCTCGGCGACCTCGCCGCGCTGCCCACGGGCGTGCGGGGCGTGCCGTTCCTCGTGCAGCTGCCGGGGCGCGGCCCGGGCGCCGACACGACCGGGCGCGCCGCCGCGCTGCTGCCCGGCCTGCCCGTCGAGCTCGGGCCGCACGGGTGGAAGCTCGCCGACCACGCGGGCGCGGACGAGCGGCGGGCCGACGCGTTCCGGCGCGAGGACCTCGAGGCGCTCGCGATCGCGGCCGCCGGGTACGCCGGACCGCTCGCGCTCGCCGTCCGCGGACCCTGGACGCTGGCCGCCGAGCTCTACCTCGCCCGCGGGGACCGCGTGCTGTCCGACCGCGGCGCCGTGCGCGACCTCGTGGAGGCGCTCGCGGCGGGCGTCGCCGACCACGTCGCCGAGGTCCGTCGGCAGGTCCCGGGTGCGGACGTCGTCGTGCAGCTCGACGATCCGCTGCTCGCTCAGGTGGGCGCCGGTGTCCTGCCGACCTTCTCCGGCTACGCGCGCCTGCGCGCCGTGCCCGGTCCCGACCTCGTCGACGGCCTGCGCCCCGTGCTCGACGCGGTGCGCGGGGCGGGGGCGACGACGGTGGTGCACGTGGGCGCGGCCCGAGCGGGCGTGGCGCCGGCCGTGCTGGCGGGCGCCGACGCGGTCGGTCTCGCGCCGGGCGGCGGCTGGGACGAGCCGCTGTGGGAGACGGTCGCCCGGACCGTCGAGCGGGGCGTGGGGCTCTGGTTCGCCCTTCCGCCCGCACGGGTCTCGCAGTGCGCCGGCCCGGCGCTCGGGGAGCTCGCCGACCTCGTCGGCGTGCCCTGGCGCCGCATCGGCCTGCCCGCCGCAGGGCTCGACAACGTCACCCTGCTCGGCGCCCCGCGGGACGTCGGCGCAGGTCCTGGCCGCACGGTCGCCGGCGCGCCCGACGAGCACCGCGCGCTGCTCGCGAACCTCGGCCGCGTCGCGGAGGTGCTCGCCGAGCGCGCCCACGCCTGACGCGCTTTCTCCGTGCGCCCCGGCGTGCGTACGCTTGTCCCGGGTCACGAGCCGCTGCCGCGGGCAGCCTCGGGGTCCCCCTCGTCACCCCTCACCCAGCGAAGGACCCATGCCCGTGCTGCGAGCCGTGCTCTTCGACCTCGACGGCGTGCTCACGCCGACCGCCGCGCTGCACATGCGTGCCTGGGAGCGGCTGTTCGCTCCCTTCAGCACCGCGCGCGCCCTGGCCCCCTACACGGACGCGGACTACTTCGCGCACATCGACGGCAAGCCCCGCTACGACGGCGTCGCGACGTTCCTCGCGTCGCGCGGCGTCGAGCTGCCGTGGGGCGAGCCGTCCGACGCACCCGGGGAGGGCACGGTCTGCGCGCTGGGCAACCGCAAGGACGAGATCGTCAACCGCATGTTCGTCGAGGAGGGCATCGAGCCCTACCCGGGCTCGGTGCGCTTCCTCGACGCCGTGACGGCGGCGGGCGTCGCGGTCGCCGTCGTGTCGTCGTCGCGGAACACGCCGACCGTCCTCGAGGCGGCCGGTCTCGCCGCCCGGTTCGAGGTCGTCGTGGACGGCAACGTCGCGGCGCGCGAGCACATCGCCGGCAAGCCGGCCCCGGACACGTACCTGCGCGCCGCCGAGCTGCTCGGCGTGCCCGCTGCCGAGGCCGTGGTCGTGGAGGACGCGCTCTCCGGCGTGCAGGCCGGCGCGGCCGGCGACTTCGGGCTCGTGATCGGCGTCGACCGCGGCGTCGGCGCGGACGCCCTGCGCGAGCACGGCGCGGACGTCGTGGTGCCCGACCTCGGCGAGCTCGACCTGACCGTCCTCGACGGCGAGCGGCGTGACGAGGAGGTCGGCGCGTGATCGGCAGGACCGCCGACGAGAAGGGCACGGTCGACCGCTCGCGGTTCCCCGCGGACCCGTGGCGCCTCGTCGAGTCGCGCTTCTCCGCGGAGGACCTGGGGGTGACCGAGACGTTGTTCGCCGTGGCGAACGGCTACCTCGGCATGCGCGGGAACGTCGAGGAGGGGCGCGAGTCCCACACGCACGGCACGTTCATCAACGGCTTCCACGAGACGTGGCCCATCCGCCACGCCGAGGAGGCGTACGGCTTCGCACGCGTCGGCCAGACGATCGTCAACGTCCCCGACGCCAAGGTCATCCGGCTCTACGTCGACGACGAGCCGCTGCTGCTCCCCGTCGCCGACCTCGTGGAGTACGAGCGCGCCCTCGACCTGCGCGACGGCGTGCTGCGACGTGACCTCGTGTGGCGCACCCCGTCGGGCAAGCACGTGCGCGTGCGCTCCGAGCGCATGGTGTCGTTCGCCGAGCGCCACCTCGCCGTCATGACGTTCGAGGTCACGCTGCTGGACGCGTCGGCGCCGGTCGCCATCTCGTCGCAGATCCTCAACCGCCAGGACGGCCAGGACGAGTACCACGTCCGCGCCGCGTCGCTGGGCGAGGGCTTCGACCCGCGCAAGACGAACGAGTTCGCCGGGCGCGTGCTGCAGCCGCGCACGCAGTGGGGTGACGACGAGCGGCTCGTCCTGTCGTACCGGTGCCACAACTCCGGCATGACCCTCGCCGTGGCCGCCGACGACCACCTCGAGACCGAGAACGAGTGGGACGTGCGCACCCAGGTCGACGAGGACCTCGCGAAGCACGTCTTCCGCGTCCACGCGGAGCCGGGCGTCCCGATCCGTCTCACCAAGACGGTCGCGTACCACACGTCGCGCGGCGTGCCCTCGCGCGAGCTCGTCGACCGGTGCCGCCGCACCCTCGACCGCGCCCGTGACGGCGGGACGGCGGCCCAGCTCGCCGACCAGCGCGCCTGGCTCGACGACTTCTGGGCCCGCTCGGACGTCGAGGTCGGAGGCCAGCCGGAGATCCAGCAGGCCGTGCGCTGGAACCTCTTCCAGCTCGCGCAGGCCACCGCGCGGGCCGAGGGCAGCGGCGTGCCGGCGAAGGGCCTCACCGGATCGGGGTACAGCGGGCACTACTTCTGGGACACCGAGATCTACGTCCTGCCGTTCCTCACCTACACAAGCCCGCGCTACGCGCGCAACGCGCTGCGCTTCCGGTACCAGATGCTCGACGCCGCCCGACGCCGCGCCCGTGAGCTGTCGCAGAAGGGCGCGCTGTTCCCGTGGCGCACCATCAACGGCGAGGAGGCCTCCGCCTACTACGCCGCCGGCACCGCGCAGTACCACATCGACGCGGACGTGAGCTACGCGCTCGTGCAGTACGTGCGCGCCACGGACGACCGCGACTTCCTGCGCCGCGAGGGCGTCGACATCCTCGTCGAGACCGCCCGCATGTGGGAGGACCTGGGCTTCTGGCGCGCCAACGGCGACGACAACTTCCACATCCACGGCGTCACCGGGCCGGACGAGTACACGACGGTCGTCAACGACAACCTCTTCACCAACGTCATGGCGCGGTTCAACCTGCGCGCCGCGGCGTTCGTCGTCGAGCGGCTGCGCGAGGACTACCCGGACGACTACGCGGAGCTCGTGGAGCGGCTCGGCCTCGGCGTGTGCGAGCCCACGGAGTGGAAGCGCGCCGCGGACCACATGTCGATCCCGTTCGCCGAGGGCATCGGGATCCACCCGCAGGACTCCCACTTCCTCGAGCGCGAGCTCTGGGACCTCGCTCACACGCCCGCCGACAAGCGTCCGCTCTTGCTGCATTACCACCCGCTCGTCATCTATCGCTACCAGGTGCTCAAGCAGGCCGACGTCGTGCTCGCGCTCTTCCTCCAGGGCAACTACTTCACCCCGGAGGAGAAGCTCGCCGACTTCGAGTACTACGACCCGCTGACGACGGGCGACTCGACCCTCTCCGGCGTCGTCCAGTCGATCGTCGCGGCGGAGGTGGGCTACCACGAGCTCGCGCTCGAGTACTTCGTCTCCTCGCTCTTCGTCGACCTCGCGAACCTCCACGCGAACGCGTCCGACGGCGTGCACGTCGCCTCCGCGGGCGGCACGTGGTCGGCGCTCGCGTGCGGCTTCGGCGGCATGCGCGACTACAACGGCGAGCTGACGTTCGACCCGCGCCTGCCCCAGGGGTGGGAGTCGCTGACGTACCGGGTCACGTGGAAGGGCACGCGGCTGCGCGTCACCGTGCTGCCCGACGCCTTCGAGATCGAGGCGGAGACCGGCGAGGGCACGCAGGTCGGTGTGCGCGGGGAGCAGGTGAAGGTCGTGCCCGGCGAGGTGACGCGGGTCGCGCTCGACGGCCAGGGCCCCGTCAAGCCAGGCCGCCCGAGCCTGCGCGCGCTCTCGGGCAACCGTCGCGAGGACGGCACGCTCATCACCGCGACGGTCCCGCACTCCTGAGGGGCGGCGGCGCTCGGCCGTCGGTGGAGCGTCGTCGTCACGAGGGTCCAGGGCGCCGTGCGGGCGCGGGTCTACCATCCGCCCGCTCGTGCCTCGCGGGCTCCCGCCAGACCCGCCACGACCCGCGCCCGCACGCCGCCCCGTCCCCACGACAGGGCGGCGTCGCCGTGCTCAGGCGAGGCGCTCGGCCAGGAAGCGCCAGTGCACCGCCGCCATGTGGGCGGCCTGGGCGTTGTTGGCCGCGCCGCCGTGGCCGCCCTCGATGTTCTCGTAGTACGTGACGTCCTTGCCGGCCTGGAGCATGAGCGCGGCGAGCTTGCGCGCGTGGCCCGGGTGGACGCGGTCGTCCTTCGTCGACGTCGTGAACAGCACCGGCGGGTAGTCGCGGTCGGCGTCGAACAGGTGGTACGGCGAGAACGTGCGGAGGAACTCCCACTGGTCGGGGTCGTCCGGGTCGCCGTACTCCGCGGCCCACGAGGCGCCCGCGAGGAGCTTGGTGTACCGCTTCATGTCGAGCAGCGGGACGCCGACGATGACGGCGGCGAACAGCTCGGGGTACTGCGTGAGCATGTTGCCGGCGAGCAGGCCGCCGTTGGAGCGGCCCTCCATGCCGAGGTGCTCGTGCGTCGTGATGCCTCGGGCGACGAGGTCGCGCGCCACGGCCGCGAAGTCCTCGTAGGCGCGGTGCCGGTCGGCCTTGAGCGCGGCCTGGTGCCACGCGGGGCCGTACTCGCCGCCGCCGCGGATGTTCGCCACGACGTACACGCCGCCCTGGGAGAGCCAGGCTCGGCCGAGCGCCCCCGAGTAGCCGGGCGTGAGCGAGACCTCGAACCCGCCGTAGCCGTACAGGAGCGTCGGCGCCGTGCCGGTGCCGGTGCCCGAGACGAGGTCCGACCGTCCGACGACGAAGTACGGCACGCGCGTGCCGTCGTCGGACACGGCGAAGTGCTGGGCGGTCGTCATGCCGGACGCGTCGAAGAACGCGGGGTTCGCCTTGAGCGCCTCGGGCGCGCTCGCCTCGCCCGGCTGCGCGCCGAGCTCGACGAGGGAGAGCGTCGTGGGCGTGAGGTAGTCGGTCGTGACGAGCCACAGGTCGTCGGACTCGACGGGGTCGACGGCGCTGACGCCGATCGTGCCGAGCTCGGGCAGGCCGGGGATCTCGCCGCGCACCCACGGGGCGTCGCTCGCGCTCGCGCCGGACGGCGGGGTGAGCACGTGCAGGCGGTTCTTGACGTCGTCGAGCACGTTGACCACGAGGTGGTGACGCGTCCACGTGGCGCCCGCGAGGGACGTGCGGGGGGTGGGCTCGAACAGCACGGTGAACCCGCGGTCGCCGGCGAGGAAGTCGTCGAACCGGGCGGCGAGGAGCGAGCCGGCGCGGTAGGTGGTGCCCGCGGCGTCGCCGACCGTCCAGTCCTCGCGCAGCTCGACGAGCATCCACTCGCGGCGCACGCCGACCTCGGCCGAGTCGGGCACGTCGATCTTCGTCAGCCGCTGCTCGGGCGTGCCGGGGTTCTCGGCGAGGTAGAGCTCGTCGGAGTAGAAGGCCTTGGAGCGGTGCACGAAGTCGCGCTCGAAGCCGGGAGTGTGGGTGCGCCAGGCGGAGATGTACATGTCCGCGTCGGTGCCCTCGAAGACCGTGACGGCGTCGGCGAGGGGCGTGCCGCGCCTCCACCGCTTGACGACGCGCGGGTAGCCCGACGGCGTGAGCGTGCCCGGCCCGAAGTCGGTGAAGACGTAGACCGTGTCGGCGTCGACCCACCCGAGCGACCCCTTGGCCTCGTCGCGGTGGAAGCCGCCGTCGGCAGGGTCCACGAACCGCTTCTCCACGAGGTCGAACTCGCGCGTGACGTCGGCGTCCGAGCCGCCGGGGGACAGCTCGACCAGCGCACGGCGCCACGGCTCGCCGGCCGCGAGCTCCTCGGGCGTGGGGCGCAGCACGCGCGCGCCGTGCCAGACCCAGCTCTGCCCCTCGGCAGCGCCGAGGGCGTCGAGGTCGAGAACGGTCTCCCACGCGGGCTCGGCGGTGCGGTACGACTCGAGCGTCGTGCGCCGCCACAGGCCGCGCTCGTGCCGGGCGTCGCGCCAGAAGTTGTAGAGGTGGTCGCCGATCCGGGACACCTCGGGGATCTTCGCGTCGGAGTCGAGGACCTCGCGCACGGCCGCCTCGGTGGCGGCGAACCCGTCGTGCGTCTCGAGCGTCGCGGCGACCTCGGCGTTGCGGGCACGGACCCACGCGAGAGCCTCGTCGCCCTCGACCTCCTCGAGCCACAGGTAGGGGTCGGTGTCGCTGGTCGCGGGCGTCAGGGCGTCCGTCACGTGCTCGGTCGTCATGGGGTCCCACCCTACGGGTCGCGCGGCGGCCGGGCCGGTGGCAGGGGGCGTCCCCGGGACCAAAGACCCTGATCCGGGCCGGACGGCACCAGGACCTGGCTCCTCGCCGATGGTTTGTGAAAGTATTCACAAGTAGACACCGCCGAAGGAGCCGGGGCATCCGGCCCCGGAGCACCCACGGCCCGAACCCCGGCACGGCCGGGACGAAGGGGACGCCATGAGCGCCAGGGGCACGACCGCGAGGCCCGAGACCACCGGTACCGACGAGCCGCGCACGACGGAGATCGACGTCCTCGTCGAGCGTGCTCGCAAGGCCCTCGACCGGTACATGACCCTCACGCAGGAGGACGTCGACAGGATCGTCCTCAAGGCCTCCGTCGCGGCCCTCGGCCGCCACGGCCACCTCGCGCAGATGGCCGTCGCCGAGACGGGGCGCGGGGTGTTCGAGGACAAGGCGACGAAGAACATCTTCGCGTGCGAGCACGTGCCCAACTCGATGGCCGGTCTGCGGACGGTGGGCGTCGTCGGTCGTGACGAGCTCGCCGGCGTCGTCGAGATCGCCGAGCCCGTCGGCGTCGTGTGCGCCGTGACGCCGGTGACGAACCCGACGTCGACCACGATCTTCAAGTCGCTCATCGCCCTCAAGACGCGCAACCCCGTCGTGTTCGCGTTCCACCCGAGCGCGCAGCGCTCCTCGGCCGAGGCCGCCCGGATCGTGCGCGACGCGGCCGTGGCCGCGGGCGCCCCTGACGACTGCGTCCAGTGGGTCGAGCACCCGTCGATCGAGGCGACCAACGCGCTCATGCACCACCCGGGCGTCTCGCTCATCCTCGCGACCGGCGGCAACGCGATGGTCCGCGCCGCCTACTCGGCCGGCAAGCCCGCGCTCGGCGTCGGGGCGGGCAACGTCCCGGCGTACGTCGAGCGCAGCGCCGACCTCGGGCGGGCGATCAACGACGTCGTCATGTCGAAGGCGTTCGACAACGGCATGGTGTGCGCCTCGGAGCAGGCGATCATCCTCGACGACGCGATCTACGACGAGGCGATGCGCGAGCTCGCCCGCCTGCACGCCTACCGCGCGACGCCCGCCGAGAAGGCCATGCTCGAGCGCCTCGTCTTCGGCGTCGAGGCGAGCGGGACGAGCTGCGCGGGTGCGAAGCTCAACCCGGGGGTCGTCGGCAAGCCGCCGTCGTGGATCGCGCGCGAGGCGGGGTTCGAGGTCCCCGACGACACCTCGATCATCCTCGCCGAGATCGACGACGTCGGTCCCGACGAGCCGCTGAGCCGCGAGAAGCTCACGCCCGTCCTCGCGGTCCTGCGGGCCCGCGACACCGAGCACGGGATCTCGCTCGCCGAGCGCATGGTCGAGCTCGACGGCCTGGGCCACTCGGCCGCGATCCACACGGCCGACGAGGCGCTCGTCGAGCGGTTCGGCTCGCGCGTCAAGGCGGTGCGCGTGCTGTGGAACAGCCCGACGTCGCTCGGCGGCATCGGCGACATCTACAACGCGCTCGTCCCGTCGCTCACGCTCGGCTGCGGCAGCTACGGCGCGAACTCGGTGTCGAACAACGTCTCGGCGGTCAACCTCGTCAACATCAAGCGGATCGGGCGGCGCAACAACAACATGCAGTGGTTCAAGGTCCCCGCGAAGACGTACTTCGAGCCGAACTCCCTGCAGTACCTCGCGCAGATGCGCGACGTGCACCGCGTCACGATCGTCACGGACAAGGTCATGAACCGCATCGGCGTCGTCGACCGCGTGCTCGACGTCCTCGGCCGCCGCGAGGAGAAGGTCGCGGTCCAGATCATCGACTCGGTCGAGCCGGAGCCGAGCGTCGGCACCGTGAACCGCGGCGCGGAGTCCATGCGCGACTTCGAGCCCGACACGATCGTCGCGGTCGGCGGCGGCTCGCCGATGGACGCCGCGAAGGTCATGTGGCTGCGCTACGAGCACCCGGAGATCGAGTTCTCCGACATGCGCGAGAAGTTCTTCGACGTGCGCAAGCGCGCGTACAAGTTCCCCGAGCTCGGTGGCCGGGCGAAGCTCGTGTGCATCCCGACGTCGTCGGGCACCGGCGCGGAGGTGACGCCGTTCGCGGTCATCACCGACGAGGAGACGGGGTACAAGTACCCGTTGGCGGACTACGCGCTCACCCCGACGGTCGCGATCGTCGACCCGGTGCTCACCGAGACCATGCCGGCGAAGCTCGCCGCGGACTCCGGGTTCGACGCCCTGACCCACGCGACCGAGGCGTTCGTGTCGGTCTACGCGAACGACTTCACCGACGGCCTGTGCCTGCAGGCCATCAAGATGGTCTTCGAGAGCATCGAGGAGTCGGTGACGCGCGGGGCGTCGGCGCCCAAGGCGCGCGAGCGCATGCACAACGCGGCGACGATCGCCGGCATGGCGTTCGGCTCGGCGATGCTCGGCATCGTCCACGCCATGGCGCACACCGTCGGCTCGACGTTCCACCTCGTGCACGGGCGCACCAACGCGGTGCTGCTGCCGCACGTGATCCGGTACAACGGCCAGGTGCCGACCAAGCTGACGAGCTGGCCCAAGTACGAGCGTTACGTCGCACCCGAGCGCTTCCAGCAGATCGCGCAGCACCTGGGCCTGCCGGCCGCCACGCCGGAGGAGGGCGTCGAGTCGTACGCCCGCGCGGTCGAGGAGCTGCGCGCGAAGGTGGGCATCGAGGCGACGTTCGCCGCCCAGGGCGTCGACGAGGCGGCGTTCATGAACCGCCTCGACGAGCTGGCGATGCGGTCCTTCGAGGACCAGTGCGCGCCCGCCAACCCGCGCCTGCCGGTGCTGGAGGACATGCGCGACATCCTCGTGGCGGCGTACCGCGGCACGAGCCGCGAGGAGGCCCGGGCGGCACGCCTCGCGGCCGAGCGCGCCGCGGACGCCGCCGCGGAGGAGGCCGCGGTGGTCGCCGGCTGAGCCTGACGGGCAGACCCTCGTCCCGCCGGGTCGCGACGCTCAGGCGTCGCGGCCCGGCCGCACGAGCCCCGCCTCGTACGCGAGGACGACGAGCTGGACCCGGTTCGCGAGCCCCACCTTGGTCAGCAGCGAGCGCACGTGGCTCTTCACGGTCGCCTCGGTGAGGTGCAGCTCGGCGCCGATCTCGCGGTTCGACAGCCCGCGGGCCACCGCGAGGAGCACCTCGCGCTCGCGCGGCGTCGCGGCCCCCAGACCGTCGGCGGGGAGCGGAGAGGCGCCCGCACCGGACGCGCCGGGGCGCGCGAGCTCGACGTACGTCGCGATGATGCGGCCGGTGACGGCCGGGTCCAGCAGCGAGTCGCCGGCGCGCACGCGGTGGACGGCGTCGACGAGGGTCTGCGGGTCGGCGTCCTTGAGCAGGAAGCCCGCCGCGCCCGCGCGCAGCGCGCCGTAGACGTACTCGTCGTCGTCGAACGTGGTGAGCACGAGGACCCGCACGCCGGCGAGGTCGGGGTCCTCCGCGATCCGGGCCGTCGCGCCGATCCCGTCCAGGCGCGGCATCCGCACGTCCATGAGGACGACGTCGGGCCGCAGCGCCGCGGCCATCGCGACCGCCGTCGCGCCGTCGCCCGCCTCACCCACGACCGTCACGTCGGGCTCGTCGTCGAGGATCATCCGCAGCCCGAGGCGGATCGTCGCCTGGTCGTCGGCGACGACGACGCGGACCGGTCCGGGCTCGGGACCGTCCGGCTCCGGCCCGCTCACCGGGTGCCTCGCGGCAGGAACGCGTCGACGAGCCAGCCACCGTGCTCGTCGGGGCCCGCCGTGAGGCGGCCGCCGACGGCGAGGGCGCGTTCGCGCATGTTGGACAGGCCGAACCCCGCGCGTCCGACGGACGGGTCGTCCGGCAGCGGCGGCCCGGGGTCGTGCACGCGCACCCCCACGTGGGTGCTCGTGACGGTGACCGTCACGGAGACGGCGGGCGCGAGGGAGTGCAGGAGCACGTTCGTCAGGGCCTCCTGGGTGATGCGCACGACGGCGAGCCCGCACCCTGCGCTCGTCGCCGGCCACGGGTTCGGCAGGGTGAGGGCGACGTCGCGGCCGGCGTCCTCGAGGCGCCGCGCCGCCGCGCGCAGCTGCTCCGGGGCGTCGTCGGACCCGGGGGTCGGGGCGAGCACGCCGCCCGCGTCCCCGGCGTCCTGCAGGACGTGCACGACCGACCGCATCGACGTCAGCGCGCGCTTGCCCTCGTCGCCGATCCACCGCACCGCCTCGCGCGGTGCGTCCGGGCGGTTCGCGGCCACCCGGTCGGCGGCCTGCGCGCGGACGACGATCGCGGCGACGTGGTGCGCGACGACGTCGTGCAGCTCGCGCGCGATGCGCGTGCGCTCGGCGACGACGGCCTGCTCCGCCAGCTCGGTCTGGAGCTCGCGGAGCTCCGCGTTGCGCTCGCGCAGGCGCTGGGACGTCAGGTCGAGACGGCGGAAGAACACGCCCGCCGCGACCGCGCCCGTCACCAGGGCGAGCGTGAGCGCGACGTCGGACGGCGAGCGCGCGAGCGACATCCAGGCCGTGGCGGTCAGGTCGGGCCAGGGCGTGAGCGTCGGGCGCCCCGCGACGAGCAGCGAACAGGCGGAGAGGCCGCCGGCGAGGCCGGCGAGCGGCCACGGGACCGCGCCGGCGCGCGTGGCCGCGAACCCGGCGACCACGAGTGGCGCCAGCTCGAACGGCGACTGCAGGACCACCGGGTGGGTGAGCGGGTAGAGCGCGGCGGTCGCCCACAGGAGCGGGCCGGGCGCGGTACGGCGCAGCGCGAGCGCCGCGACGGTCCAGACGCCGGCCACGACGTAGGCGTCGACGCTCCGCGGGTGCCACGAGCCCCCGCGCTCCAGCACCGTCACCACGGTGAACCACGCGGCGCCCGCCACGGCGGCGAGCACGAGGTCCTGGGCCGGGGCGGGCAGCGGGTGGCGGGACGGCACGTGATCACGGTAGCGACCGGGCGCGGCGCCGACGACGCACCGGGGGAGGACCCGGTGTGCACGCACCTCCGCCCCAGGGCGGAGGCGCGACCGCCCGAGGGACAGGGGCGGGAGGAGCCCTGGGGCCGAGGCGCCGCGGCACGTGCGCGCCGCAGGCTCGGGACATGACCGAGAGCACGTCACGATCCCGCACGTCCCTCAGCTCCCTCGTCCTCGTGCTGTTCGTCGTGGCCGTCGTGCTCGCCCTCGCGGGCGCGACGACGACCGTGCTCGGCGTGGGGGCGCCCTGGTCGTCCGGACGCGGGTCGACCGTCGGGGAGGGCGCGACGGAGCAGCGGACGGCCGCCGAGCCCGGGGCGTCGGGCACGGCGCGGCCGGGCGAGGGGGAGGCGGACGGCCTGGACCCCGAGCTCCTGCGACGGTTCGAGGAGGCACGGGCGGCCGCGGCCGCCGAGGGCGTCGAGCTGCGTGTCACGTCGGGGTGGCGCAGCGCGGCGGAGCAGCAGGAGCTCGTCGAGCGCGCCCTCGAGCGGTACGGGTCCGTGGAGGAGACGCACCGGTGGGTCCTGCCGCCGGAGAGCTCGGAGCACGTCGCCGGCGCCGCGATCGACGTCGGCCCGACCGAGGGCGCGTACTGGCTCCAGCAGCACGGTGCGCGGTTCGGGCTGTGCCAGACCTACGCGAACGAGGTGTGGCACTACGAGGCCGCGGCCGAGCCGGGCGGGACGTGCCCCCCGCAGCACGCGGACGCGTCCCACGGCTGGTGAGGGGCGCCGTCGGCCGCCGCCGCAGCGCCGAGGACGGACCGGCACGTGTGGGCGGTTCGCGCGATGATGTGCCGGTGACCGAGAGCACCGACGCGACCGCCGACCCGATCGTCGACCCGCCCGCGCCCGCCCGCACCGACGTGCCGGGGGCCGCCGAGCTCGACGAGACGGCCGCGCGGCGCCGCTGGGTCGAGCTCGTCGCGCAGGTCGAGCAGGACCAGCGCGCCTACTACGAGCAGGACCAGCCGGTCTCCTCGGACGCCGAGTACGACGCGCGGATGCACGAGCTCGAGGCGCTCGAGGCCGCGCACCCGGCGCTCGTGACCCCGGAGTCGCCGACGCAGCGCGTGGGCGGCCGGGCCGCGGCCGGGTTCGCGACCGTCGAGCACCTCGAGCGCATGCTCTCGCTCGACAACGCGTTCGGCGAGGACGACCTCGCCGCCTGGGCGGCACGCGTCCACCGCGACCTCGGGGTCCCGGCCGACGCGGGCGTCGAGTTCCTGTGCGAGGTGAAGATCGACGGCCTCGCCATCGCGCTGCTGTACGAGAAGGGCCGACTCGTGCGCGCCGCGACGCGCGGCGACGGCCGCACGGGGGAGGACGTCACCGCGAACGTGCGGACCATCGGCTCGATCCCGCAGCGGCTCGGCGGCGACCCGGACACCCACCCGGACGTCATCGAGATCCGGGGCGAGGTCTTCATGGGCGTCGCCGACTTCGCGCGGCTCAACGAGAGCCTGGTCGCCGCCGGCCAGGACCCGTACGCCAACCCGCGCAACACCGCGGCCGGGTCGCTGCGCCAGAAGGACCCGGCCGTCACCGCGAGCCGCAACCTGCGCATGTACGCGCACGGCGTCGGCGCGCTGCAGTGGCGCGAGGGCGAGCACGCCGAGCTCGAGCGGCAGTCCGACGCCTACGCGCTGTTCGAGCGGTGGGACGTACCGGTCTCGCCGCACAACCGCGTGGTGCCCGGCCTCGAGGGCGTGACGGAGATGATCGCGTACTTCGGCGAGCACCGGCACTCCATCGAGCACGAGCTCGACGGGATCGTCGTCAAGGTCGACGAGCTCGCGCTCCAGCGCCGCCTCGGCGCCACGAGCCGCGCGCCGCGCTGGGCGATCGCCTACAAGTACCCGCCCGAGGAGGTCAACACGCGGCTCCTCGCCATCCAGGTCGGGGTCGGGCGCACGGGCCGCGCCACGCCCTACGCCGTCATGGAGCCCGTCAAGGTCGCCGGGTCCACCGTGCGGCAGGCGACGCTGCACAACCGGGACGTCGTGCGCGCCAAGGGCGTGCGCATCGGTGACATGGTGGTGCTGCGCAAGGCCGGCGACGTCATCCCCGAGATCCTCGGGCCCGTCGCCGCGCTCGCCGACGACGGGTACCCGCGCGAGGACTTCGTCATGCCGGCCGAGTGCCCCGAGTGCGGCACGGCGCTGCGTCCCATGAAGGAGGGCGACGTCGACCTGCGCTGCCCGAACGCCGAGTCGTGCCCGGCGCAGGTGCGCGGGCGCGTCGAGCACATCGGCTCGCGCGGCGGTCTCGACGTCGAGGCGCTCGGGGAGGTCACGGCGGCCGCCCTCACGCAGCCGTACGAGCCCGCGGAGCCGCCTCTGCGCACGGAGAAGGACCTGTTCGGTCTCACCGTGGAGCAGCTCGCGCCGATCCGGGTCGTCGTGCGCGACCCCGAGACCGGGCTGCCCCGCCCGAGCGACGGGAGGGGAGAGGCGGCCGAGGTCACGATGTCCGACGGCTCGGTCCTGGACGCCAAGGTGGTCCGCCCGTTCCAGAAGGTCGTGAGCCGCACCTACCCGCCCGGGTACGAGGACGCGACGCCCGCGGAGCGGCGCACGGCCGGGGTGCGCAAGGACTTCCCGGTGTACGGCCCCTCCAGCACCGCCGAGACGCTGATCGCCGAGCTGGACCGGGCGAAGACGAAGGACCTGTGGCGCATCCTCGTGAGCCTCAACATCCGGCACGTCGGGCCGGTCGCGGCCCGGGCGCTCGCGGACTGGTTCGGCTCCCTCGACCTGATCCGGGAGGCGTCGCACGACGAGCTCGCCGCGGTCGAGGGCGTCGGCCCGGTGATCGCCGACGAGGTGCTCGCGTGGTTCGACGTCGACTGGCACCGCGAGATCGTCGAGACGTGGGCGGCGGACGGCGTGCGGTTCACGACGCCCGGCCACCCCGGCCCCGGGAGGGCGGAGACGCCGTCGGGCCCGCTCGACGGGCTCACGGTCGTGGTGACGGGCGGGCTCGAGGGCTTCAGCCGGGACGGGGCGAAGGAGGCGATCGTCGCCGCGGGCGGCAAGTCGTCGGGCTCGGTGTCGAAGAGGACGGACTACGTCGTCGTCGGCGAGAACGCCGGGTCCAAGGAGACCAAGGCGCGCGACCTCGGGCTGCCGATCCTCGACGAGGACGGCTTCGTCGCGCTCCTCGCGGGCGGGCCCGACGCGGTCGCGCACCTCGTCGGTGACGCGGCGGGCGACGCCGCGGGCGACGCGCCGCAGGACTGACCCGGGTCAGGTCGCCGGCGCGCCGACGGGACGCCGGGCGACCAGTGCCCGCATGCTCGCGGCGACGTCCGGCGTCGCGGGGAGCGACGGGCCGCGCGGGGGAGCGGTGGGCGTGCCCAGCGAGGTCGCCAGCGCATGGAGGCCGCTCACGGGACGCGCGGCGGCGAGCTCGCGGGCGACGTCGAGCAACCAGCGGCGTGCCTGCTCGCCGCCTCGGGTGCGCGCGCCCGTGGACCGTTCGCGGCGGACGGTGACATACTCCTCGGGAGCGAGCGCGGCGAGCCCGCTGTGCCAGGCGTCGGCGGCCGGGGCGCCGTCGAGGAGCGCGACGTCGCCGCTCAGCCCGACGTCGACGCTCAGCCCGTGCAGCGCCGCGCGGAGTTCCTCGGCGCGGCCGTCCGGACGGGCGGGCAGCGAGGCGGGGTCCTTCACGGCGGTGACCCGCGTCGCCTCGGCGAGCCGGGCGAGCACGTCGGGCGAGACGTCGTAGCCGGTCTGCAGCGGCTTGTTGTAGAAGCACACCGGCAGATCGACGGCGTCCGCGACGGCCGCGAACAGGGCGACGACCTCGGCGTCGTCCAGGGGAAGGTACGAGAAGGGCGCGAGGACGAGCCCCGCCGCCCCGGCTCCGCGCGCGGCGCGCGCTGCGCGCACGACGGCCTCCGTGGAGACGGAGCTCACCGCGACGTTCACGGGCATCGGGCCGGTCGGCGAGGTCGCGGCGGCCTCGACGGCTGCTCGGACGACGGCGTCCCGCTCCTCCGGCGCGAACGTCACGCCCGCCCCCGACGTCGCGAGCACCGTGACGGCGTCGACGCCCGCCGCCCCGGCCGACCGCACGAGCGTCGCGAGCGCGCCGAGGTCCGGCGCGCCGTCGGGGGTCAGCGGGGTGATCGGGTAGGCGAGGAGGCCGCGGAAGCTCACGGGCCGAGTGTAGGGGCGTCCCTCAGCGGGCGGCCCAGAGGAGCCCGCGCTCGACGACGGTGCGGACCGCGGGGATCTCGAGGTCGGCGAGCTGGTGACCCACCGTGCTCACGAAGACCCGGCCGGCACCCCAGCGCCGCGTCCAGACGGCGGGGGAGACCACCGGCTCGTGCCAGGGGTCGCCCTCGCGCGAGCGGATCGTCGTCGTCGCGAGCACGTCGTTCAACGAGTCGGTGAGCACCCAGTACTGCTCCGAGTGGAGCGCGATCGTCCCGACGCCGGCGACGATCTCGTGGTCCGCGCGCTCGGCCACCACCTCGATCGTGTGGTCCACGAGGTCGTGGGGGTGCGCGGCGAACTGGCCGCCCACGAGCTGGAGGTAGTCGGTCGCGAGGCGGAAGGAGTCCACGACCCCGCCGTGCCACCCGGCGAGCCCGGTGCCGTTCGCGACGGCCGTGCGCAGGCCGCGCATCTCGTCGGGCAGGATCTCGCCCATCGTCCAGCACTGGACGACGAGGTCGATCTCCGCCATGAAGTCGGCGTCGGCGTACGCCTCGAGCGATCCCTCGAGGGTCACGTCGAATCCCGACTCGGTCAGGAACGGGACGAACAGCTCCGCGGCCTCCTCGGGGGCGTGCCCTGCCCAGCCGCCCCGGACCACGAGCGCCCGACGGCCCCGCTCGGTCATGCGTCCTCCTCGTGCGTCGTCACACCGTTGCCGCCCGCGCCGCCGTGGCGGCCCGTGAGGCGCCGCCTCAGGAGATGAGGGCGTCGATCGCTGCGGGAGAGAGTACGTGATCGACCGCCATGGCGCTGGCACCCAGGACCGCGGCCCGGCCCCTGGCCTGGGACGTCACGATGCGCAGGTGCTGCGTCGCGAGCGGCAGCGAGCGCTGGTAGACGATCTCTCGGATGCCCGCGATGAGGTGCTCGCCGGCCTCCGCGACGACGCCGCCGATGACGATGAGCGACGGGTTGAGGAGGCTGACGCACGCGGCGAGCACCGAGCCGATGTCGCGCCCGGCTTGACGCACGGCCTGGCTCGCGGAGAGGTCGCCGGAGCGCACCAGGCTGACGACGTCGGTGCTGGAGGTGGCGTCGAGCCCGGCCTGGCAGAGCGCGTGGGCGACGGCCTGGCCGCTCGCGACGGCCTCGAGGCACCCGACGTTCCCGCAGCGGCACGGCACGTCGGCGGCGCTCGGCACCGCGACGTGGCCGATGTCGCCGGCGGCGCCCTGCGCGCCGCGGCGCAGCTCGCCGTCCGCGATGATCCCGGAGCCGATGCCGGTCGCGACCTTGACGAAGAGCATGTCGGTCACCGTGGGCCAGGTGGTCCGGTGCTCGCCCAGAGCCATGATGTTGACGTCGTTGTCCACGAGGACGGCGGCGCCGAAACGCTTGGCGAGGATGCCCGGCACGTCGACGTCGTCCCAGGTCGGCATGATCGGCGGGTTGATGGGACGACCCGTGGAGTGCTCGACCGGACCGGGCAGCCCGACGCCCACGCTCACGAGGTCGTCCATGCTGCGTCCCGCCGTCGCCACGAGCTTCTCGCCCGTCTGCGCGACCCAGGACAGCACGACGTCGGGCCCGTCGGCGATGGCGATGGCGGCGTCGGTCTCGGCGAGGATGTTCGAGCCGAGGTCGGTGACCGCGAGACGGGCGTGCGTGGCGCCGAGGTCGACCGCGAGCACGATGCGTGCACCCGGGTTGAAGGCGAAGGTGACCGGCGGCCGTCCGCCCGTGGAGCTGGCCTCACCGGCAGGGGCGATGAGGCCGGACGCCATGAGGAGATCGATGCGCGCGGCGATGGTCGACCGCGCCTGGCCCGTGATCGCGGCGAGGTCCGCGCGGGTGCGGGGCTGCCCGTCCCTGAGCAGCTGGAACATGTCGCCCGCACCGGTCGGCCGCGGTGCGAACTTCAGGAGCTCCTCCATGGGCACAGTGAATCACGAAGCCTCTCGTCGATCGTCCGCTCAGCAGGGTGACAACGTCGTCTTTTGCTTGACGATCGACAAAAGGTACCACTACGCTCGCCCGACAAGGCGACACCGCCGTCGCCGACAGCTCGGAGGCCTGCCGACCTCCCGTCCGGGTGCTCGCCGCCCACGCAGCTCGCTGGTGCACTGCGCGTCCCGCACCCGTCATCCCCGTTCCTCGTTCGCCGACCGTCGCTCTCCGCGACCGCGGTCCTCCCGTCGCACATACCGGGCGAAAGACTTTTGGTGATCACGAACGCATAACAGTGCGGGCGCTGCACATCTTCTGCTTGACGTCCGTCAAAAGGTCCCCTAGGTTCACGGACATGGTCAACGCAGACCCTCCCCAGCCGCTCCTGCACATGCAGGGCATCGTCAAGGTCTTCCCCGGCGCACGTGCGCTCGACGGGGTCGACCTCGAGATCCTGCCCGGTGAGGTCCACTGCCTCCTCGGCCAGAACGGCGCCGGCAAGTCGACCCTCATCAAGGTCCTCGCCGGTGCCCACCAGCCGACCGAGGGGCGCATCCTCCTCGACGGCGAGCCCATCACCATCGCCAACCCCGTCGCTGCCCTCAGCCACGGCGTGGCGACGATGTACCAGGAGCTCGACGTCGTGGACGGCCTCACGGTCGCCGAGAACGTGTACCTCGGTCACGAGCTCGCGACGATGGGCTTCTCCCAGCGTCGCGAGGCGATCAAGCACACGCGCGACATCCTGCGCCGGCTGGGCCACCCCGAGATCTCGCCGCGCCAGGAGGTGGGCAACCTCTCCGCGGCCGGCAAGCAGATCGTGTCGATGGCCCGGGCGCTCTCGCACGACGCGCGCGTCATCATCATGGACGAGCCGTCCGCCGTGCTGGACTCCGAGGAGGTCGCGAACCTCTTCCGCGTGGTGAAGGAGCTGACCGCCGCGGGTGTCGCCATCGTCTACATCTCGCACCGCCTCGAGGAGATCCGCGAGATCGGTGACCGCATCACGGTGCTCAAGGACGGCAAGACGGTCGCCCAGAACCTCCCCGTGTCCGAGACACCGACCGCCGAGCTCATCACGCTCATGACGGGCCGCACCGTCGAGTACGTGTTCCCCGAGACGGACGGCGTGCCGGACGAGGCGCCGGTGGTGCTCGACGTGGAGGGCCTCGCGCTGCGCGACGTCTTCGAGGACGTCAGCCTGCACGTGCGCGCGGGCGAGATCGTCGGGCTCGCGGGACTCGTCGGCTCGGGGAGGTCCGAGATCCTCGAGACCATCTACGGCGCACGCAAGGCGAGCGCGGGCAAGGTCCACGTCGACGGTCGCCGGCTGCGCGCGGGCTCCGTCGCCGGTGCGGTGGGGGCCGGCATCGGCCTCGCGCCCGAGGAGCGCAAGAGCCAGGGGCTGCTCCTGGACGAGCCGGTCTACCGCAACGTGACCCTGTCGACGTTCTCGCGCTTCGCGCGCGGCGGTTTCCTCGACGAGCGCGCCGAGCGGTCGGCCGCCGACGAGCAGGCGCGCTACCTCGACCTGCGCCCGAAGGGCGTCGAGCGGGCGATCCGCACGCTGTCCGGGGGCAACCAGCAGAAGGCGATGCTCGCGCGCTGGCTCGTGCACGGGTGCCGGGTGCTCCTGCTCGACGAGCCGACGCGCGGCGTGGACGTCGGCGCGCGCGCCGAGATCTACGCGCTCATCCGCCGCCTCGCCGACGAGGGCGCCGCCGTCGTCGTCGTCTCGAGCGAGATCCCCGAAGTCCTGGGTCTGGCCGACCGTGTCCTCGTCATCTCCGAGGGCCGCGTGGTGCACGAAGGACCCGCCGCATCGATCGACGAGCACCAGGTGCTCGACATGGTCATGGAAGGAAGTGTCGCGTGAGCGAGCAGAAGGTGTCGGTCGGGGATGCGGCGCAGCAGCCGCCGGCCGGCGAGTCGCACGACGCGGGGGGCAAGGACAACGTCTCGGCGTCCTCGTCACGCCGGAGCAGGCTCAAGGCCGGGTCCTTCGGCCGCAACGGGGGCCTCGTCCTGGCGCTCCTGGCCCTGTTCGCGGTGGGGTACCTCACCGCGGGCGAGCGGTTCCTGAGCTTCAACAACTTCACGGTCATCCTCCAGCTCGCCGCGATCACCGGCGTCGTGAGCATCGGCATGACCTTCGTCATCACCGGTGGCGGCATCGACCTCTCGGTCGGTTCGGTGCTCGGTCTCGCGTCGGTGTGGGCGACGACGCTCGCCACGCAGGACATGGCCCGGCAGTACGGCTGGTGGATCATGGTCCTCTGCGCGCTCGCCGTGGGGCTCGGGGCAGGCCTGATCAACGGTGTGCTCGTCGCCTACGGAAAAGTCGTCGCGTTCATCGCGACGCTCGCCATGCTCGTCTCGGCCCGGGGCCTGGCGGAGCTCATCGCCAACCGCCGGACGCAGATCGTCGACGTGGACTCGTTCGACGCCATGTTCAAGGGCGACTTCCTGGGCCTGCCCAAGATCGTGTGGATCTTCCTGCTCGTCGCCGTCGTGGGGTGGTTCCTCCTGAACCGCACCACCTTCGGCCGCCGCACCGTCGCGGTCGGCGGAAACCCCGAGGCGGCGCGCCTCGCGGGCATCAACGTCAAGCGTCACACCATGTACCTGTACGGCCTCTCGGGGCTCACCGCCGGGATCGGGGGGATCATGATCCTCGCGCTCACGACCGCGGGCTCCTCGACCAACGGCACGCTCCTCGAGCTCGACGCGATCGCCGCCGTCGTCGTCGGCGGGACGCTGCTCGCCGGTGGCCGCGGGACCATCGTCGGCACCGTGCTCGGCGTCCTGATCTTCGCGACGCTGACGAACCTCTTCATCCAGAACAACCTCGACAGCTCGGTGCAGGCCATCGCCAAGGGCGCGATCATCATCCTCGCCGTCCTGCTCCAGCAGCGCCTCGCGCGACGCGGCTAGCGCGGCCTCCCGAGGTCGTCGCCAGGCGCACCTCACCCCCCACGGCCGGTGCTCGGGCATCGGGCACCGGCCTCCACCGCACGACCGTTCCACCCCAGTCCGCACCTGCGGGACCAGTATCGAAGGAGATCTCATGTCCGCACGCACCAGCCTGCGCCGTCGTTTCACGGTCGCCACCGTCACCGCCGCGTCCCTTGCGCTGCTCGCCACGGCGTGCACCTCGAACACCCCCGCGGAGGAGGAGAACGGTGACGGCGGCGGTGGCGGCACCAACCAGGCGGCGTCCGACAACGACGCCCCCGGTGACGACGTCGTCATCGGGTTCTCGGCGCCGGCCGCCGACCACGGCTGGATGGGCGCCATCACGACCGCGGCCGAGGAGGAGGCGGAGAACTACGAGGACGTCGAGCTCCGCGTCGCCGAGGGCACCAACGACGTGGCGGTCCAGATCAGCCAGATCCAGGGCTTCATCAACGACGGCGTGGACGCGATCGTCCTGCTGCCGTTCGACGGCGCCGCGCTGACCGACGTCGCCACGCAGGCGATGGAGGCCGGCATCCCCGTCATCAACGTCGACCGCGAGTTCTCGAGCCCGTTCGCCGCCCGCACCACCGTGCTCGGCGACAACTACGGCATGGGCGTGTCCGCGGGCACGTACATCTGCGAGCAGCTCGGCGACCAGCCCGACGCGGTCGTCGCGGAGATCGCGGGCATCGACTCCCTGCCGCTGACGCAGGACCGCAGCCAGGGCTTCGCGGACGCGCTGTCCGACTGCGGCCTCGAGGTCTCCAACCGCGTCGCCGCGGACTTCACGGTCCAGGGCGGCCAGGAGGCCGCGGCGAGCCTGCTCCAGGCCGCGCCGGAGATCGACGCCATCTGGAACCACGACGACGACCAGGGCGTCGGCGTCCTCGCCGCCATCGAGAGCGCGGGCCGCGACGAGTTCTTCCTCGTCGGTGGCGCCGGCTCGGCCAACATGATGCGCGAGATCCAGGAGGGCGACTCGGTCGTCCAGGCGACCGTCATCTACCCGTCCACCCAGGCGGCGGACGGCGTCAAGCTCGCACGTCTCATCGCGCAGGACAAGAGCATGAGCGACCTCGCGTCCTCCACGGTGCCGCGCCAGATCCAGCTCTTCGCCCCGGTCGTCACGGCGGACAACGTCGAGGAGTACCTGCCGCTGGCGTTCGAGTCCTGATCGCGCGAGCACGAACCACGTAGCGTCGACGGCCCCGTTCGGGCCGGCCCACCGTGCCCGGACGGGGCCGTCGACGCGCGTACCGGAAGGATCGAGATGGCAGAGAAGAACGGCGCCTCGCTCGGCGTCGGCATGGTCGGGTACTCGTTCATGGGGGCAGCGCACTCGCAGGCCTGGCGTACTGCCCCCCGGTTCTTCGACCTTCCCCTCCACCCCGAGATGCGTGTCCTCGGCGGCCGCAACCCGGAGTCGGTCGCCGCGGCGGCCGACAAGCTCGGGTGGCAGTCCACCGAGACGAGCTGGGAGGCGCTCGTCGCGCGCGACGACGTCGACCTCGTCGACGTGTGCACCCCCGGCGACACCCACGCGGAGATCGCCATCGCCGCCCTCGAGGCCGGCAAGCACGTCCTGTGCGAGAAGCCGCTCGCGAACTCGGTGGCCGAGGCGGAGAAGATGGTCGCCGCTGCGGAGTCCGCAGCGGCACGTGGCGTGGTCGCGATGGTCGGGTTCACCTACCGGCGCGTGCCCGCGATCCAGCTCGCGCGCCAGCTCGTCGCGGACGGGCGCATCGGCACGGTCCGCCACGTGCGGGCGCAGTACCTCCAGGACTGGATCGCCGACGAGGACGCCCCGCTGTCGTGGCGGCTCGACAAGTCGAAGGCGGGCAGCGGTGCCCTCGGGGACATCGGTGCGCACGTCATCGACCTCGCCCAGTTCATCACCGGCGAGCGGATCACGGGCGTGAGCGGTCTGCTCGAGACGTTCGTGAAGGAGCGCCCGGTCGCGACCGACTTCGCCGGGCTGTCCGGAAGCGGTGGCACGGAGCGCGGGCCGGTGACGGTCGACGACGCCGCCCTGTTCCTGGCTCGCCTCTCGGGCGGCGGCATCGGCTCCTTCGAGGCGACGCGCTTCGCGTACGGGCGCAAGAACGCGATCCGGATCGAGATCAACGGGTCGGAGGGCTCGCTGGCCTTCGACTTCGAGGACATGAACGTCCTGCACTTCTTCGACGCGGCGGAGGACCCGGCGACGGCGGGCTTCCGCCGGATCGTCGTGACCGAGCCGCAGCACGCCTACGTGGCGCACTGGTGGCCGGCGGGGCACGGGCTCGGGTACGAGCACGCGTTCACCCACCAGGTCGTCGACCTGGTCGAGGGCATCGCGTCCGGGACGCACCCCTCGCCGACGTTCGCCGACGGGCTGGCCGTGCAGCGCGTGCTGGACGCCGTCGAGCGCAGCGCGGCGTCCGGTGGCTGGGTGACGCCGTAGCAGACCTCCGGGGCGGGGCCACGGCCCCGCCCCGGGCGTCCTCTCCCGACGTCGCGAGAGGACGACGTCCGACAGTCGACCCGGAAGGAGGCCCTGGACGCCCGGCCACGGGCGGCGTGCCCGGCGGAGCACGGATCATCCGCCACGTCCGGGACGGCAGGAGGGCCGACGACGCCCGTCCCGCGGAGCGCAGCACAGTTCCTGATCTCGACGAGGAGACCTTGTGAGAAACGTGCTAGGAGGATCGCGCGCGACGAGGCGCGCGGTCGCGGCGCTCGCCGCGACAGCAGTCGCTCTACCCCTGACCATGGCCACCGCGGCGTCGGCCACGGCCGCCCCCGGTGACGCGCTCGCCGCGGCACCCGTGGCGGCGGCCGCGGAGACCGAGCCGTTCGACGTGCTCGTCTTCAGCAAGACGGCCGGCTTCCGCCACGGATCCATCCCCGCGGGCATCGCGGCGATCCAGCAGCTCGGCGCTGACAACGGCTTCTCCGTGACCGCCACGGAGGACGCCGGCGCCTTCACCGACGACAACCTCGCCCAGTACGAGGCCGTCGTGTGGCTCTCCACGACCGGTGACGTGCTGGACGACGACCAGCAGGCCGCGTTCGAGCGGTACGTCCAGGCCGGCGGCGGGTACGCGGGCGTCCACGCGGCGTCCGACACCGAGTACGACTGGCCCTGGTACGGCGAGCTGGTCGGCGCCTACTTCAACAGCCACCCGCAGAACCAGGACGCGACCGTCAAGGTCGAGGACCACGTCCACGAGTCCACCGCGCACCTCCCCGCGCGCTGGGACCGTTACGACGAGTGGTACAACTTCCGGACGAACCCGCGCGACGACGTGCACGTCCTCGCGAGCCTCGACGAGACGACGTACACGGCGGGCTCGGGCGCGATGGGTGCCGAGCACCCGATCGCGTGGTGCCAGGTCTACGACGGCGGCCGGTCCTGGTACACCGGCGGCGGGCACACGAACGAGTCGTTCGCGGAGCCCGAGTTCCTCCAGCACCTGCTGGGCGGCATCCAGACCGCCGCCGGCGTCGTCGCCTCGGACTGCAGCGCCACGCAGTCCGACAGCTACGAGATGGTCCCGCTCGACGAGAACACCGCGAACCCGATGATGCTCGACGTCGCCCCGGACGGGACGGTCTTCTACGTCGAGCGCGACGGCCGCGTGCGGGTCATCGACCCGGCGACCAACCAGACGACGACGGCGGCGACGCTGTCGGTGACGCAGGCGAACGAGGACGGGCTGACGGGCGTCGTGCTCGACCCGGACTTCGCCGACAACGGCTGGGTGTACCTGTTCTGGTCGCCCGAGGACGTCGGGGAGGACGGGCCGCACAACCGCGTCTCGCGCTTCGACTACGACGCCGCGGCGAAGACGATCTCGCTCGACTCCGAGGAGAAGGTGCTCGTCATCCCCACGCAGCGCGACACGTGCTGCCACGCGGGCGGTGACATGGTGTTCGACTCCGAGGGCAACCTCTACGTCGTGACGGGTGACAACACCAACCCGTTCGAGTCGGGCGGCTACGCGCCGATCGACGAGCGCGCGGGGCGGCAGAACTTCGACGCCCAGGGCACGTCGGCCGACTCGAGCGACCTGCGCGGCAAGGTGCTGCGCATCCACCCCGAGGACGACGGCACGTACACGATCCCCGAGGGGAACATGTTCGAGCCCGGGACGGCGCAGACGCAGCCCGAGATCTTCGCGATGGGCTTCCGCAACCCGTTCCGCATCGGCGTGGACCCGGCGAACGACAACGTCCTCGTCGCCGACTACGGTCCCGACGCCGGGTCGGCGAACCCGGCCCGCGGCCCGCGCGGCGCGGTCGAGTGGAACGTCGTGAGCGAGCCCGGGTTCTACGGGTGGCCGTACTGCACCGGCTCGAACAACGCGTACGTCGACTACGACTTCGCGACCGGGCAGTCCGGCGAGGAGTTCGACTGCGCCGGCGGCGTCGTCAACGACTCGCCCAACAACGACGGGATCGAGCAGCTGCCTCCGGCCGTCGAGGCCGAGGTCTGGTACACCGGCGGCGGTAATCCCGACTTCCCGGAGATCGGCGGCGGCGGGGCGCCCATGGGCGGCCCCGTGTACGAGTACGACGCCGAGCTCGACTCCGACGTCAAGTGGCCCGAGTACTGGGACGGCAAGGCCCTGTTCGGCGAGTGGAACCAGGGCCGCATGTACTCGTTCCAGCTCGCGGGCGAGCAGCGCGACGACCTCGTCGACATCAACCGCGTCCTGCCCGAGATCTTCGACCCGAGCTCCGGGTTCGACCGCCCGATGGACTTCGACTTCGGTCCCGACGGCGCGCTGTACGTCATCGACTGGGGCGCTGGCTTCGGCGGCAACAACGACACGAGCGGCGTCTACAAGGTCAACTACGTCAAGGGCGACGCCGCCCCGATCGCCCGCGCGAGCGCGGACGTGACGAGCGGGGCCGCACCGCTGACGGTGCAGTTCTCGTCCGAGGGCACGCGCCACCCGGCCGGCGACCCGATCACGCTGCAGTGGACCTTCGGCGACGGCTCGGAGCCGTCGACCGAGGCGAACCCCGTGCACACGTACACGGAGAACGGCAGCTACACGGCCCAGCTCGTCGCGACCGACGAGAGCGGCGCGACGGGCGTCGCGAACGTCTCGGTCGTCGTGGGCAACGAGGCGCCGACGGTGTCCATCACCTTCCCGGACAACGGCGGCTTCTTCGAGTGGGGCGACCAGGTCCGCTACGAGATCGCCGTGGAGGACCCCGACGGTGAGGTGACGTGCGAGAACGTCACGCTGTTCACGTCGCTCGGGCACGACTCGCACGCGCACCCCATGGAGGAGCTCACGGGCTGCGAGGGCGTCATGCAGACGGCCCGCGACGAGGGGCACGGCATCGAGTCGAACATCTTCTGGGTGGTCGAGGCGATGTACACCGACGACGGCGGCGCCGCGGGCGTCCCGCTGACGGGCAACGACCTGCAGGTCCTCCAGCCGAAGCTGCTCCAGTCGGAGTTCTTCACGTCGACCGGTCGCCTCGAGGGGTCGACCAGCGGCGGCGACCCGGGCGTGCAGACCGAGACCACCGGCGACTCCGCCGGCGGCGGGCTGAACATCGGCTACATCGAGCCGGGCGACTGGTGGGCGCACGAGCCGATCTCGCTCGTGAACGTCGAGGCGATCACGCTGCGCGCGGCGTCGGCGAGCGCCGGCGCGACGATCTCGCTCCGCTGGGACGACCCCGAGGGGCCGGAGATCGGCAGCGCGACCGTGCCGGTGACGGGGGACTGGCAGGAGTACACGGACGTGCGGGTCGAGCTGGCCGACGTCCCGTCGGGCACCGGCACGCTGTACCTCGTCCAGACCGAGGGCGGCTCCAACGTCAACTGGATGGAGATCGAGGGGCGCGGCGTGACCGACAACGTGCGTCCGTCCATCGACTCGTTCGACGTGACGCCGCTCGAGGGCACCGCGCCCCTGACGGTCACGGCGTCGGTCGCCGCGACCGACCCGGAGGACGACGCCATCACGTTCGCGTGGGACGCCGGTCTCGGCGACGGGTTCGTCGACGGCGGCGACACGTTCGAGGTCACGTACGACGAGCCGGGCGAGTACCGGCTCCAGGTGCGGGCCACGGACGAGCGCGGCGCGTACTCGGTCGAGTACACGACGGTGACGGTGGAGGAGCCGACGACGGAGCCGGGGCTGTGCTTCGCGGGCCGTTCCGACGACTTCCTCGGGTCCGAGCTCGACGAGGACCGCTGGACGGTGCTGAACCGTGACCAGAACCTCGCGGTCACGGACGGTCACGTGGTGCTGCCCACCACGGCGACCGACTTCTACGGCACGAACAACACGGCGGTGCCGAACCTGGTGCTCCAGGACCTGCCGGACGGGCCGTTCACGGCCACGGCCAAGCTGACGCTGCCGGCGCGCCAGCAGTACCAGCAGGCAGGTCTGCTCATCTGGGAGGACCAGGACAACTACGCGAAGATGGTGATCCAGGGCCGGTCCGCCGCGGCAGACCCGGCGACGCGCATCTTCCAGTTCATCCGGGAGGAGAACGCCCAGCCGAACGAGGTCGGCGAGTCGAACAGCGCGGCGCTCGGGGCCGACTACCCCGACACCGTGTACGTGCGGTTCGTCAGCGACGGCGAGAGCCTCCAGGCGGCGTACTCGGCCGACGGCACCGACTTCACGACGATGCCGCAGACCAAGTCGATCGCCGACCTGGAGAACGCGCAGATCGGTCTCGTGTCGCTCAAGGGCAACGGCACCACCTCGCCCGTGCTCGACGCGCAGTTCGACTGGTTCCACATCACGCCCGACGACACGGCGCCGGCCCCCGGGCCCGACGACGAGTTCGACGGCGACGCGCTCGACACGTGCCGCTGGTCGGTCGTCAACGAGGACCCGACCGGGTACCGCGTGACGGACGGCTCCCTGCAGATCGACACGACCCCGACGGACATCTACGGGACGGACAACCGCCCGGTGCCGAACATCGTGCTGCAGGACCAGCCGGCCGAGGAGTGGACGGTCGAGACCGTCGTCGACGGCTCGGCGTTCGACCGCCAGTACCAGCAGGGCGGTCTGATCGTCTACGGCGGCGACGACGACTACGTGAAGCTCGACTTCGTGGTCGACAACCAGGCCGGCCAGGCCCGGGCGACGCGGATCGAGCTGCGCAGCGAGGTCGGCGGGGTCGTGCAGAACCCGCAGCCGCAGACGGGCAACCTCGAGGGCGACGTCTGGCACCTGCGCCTGACCCGCTCGGGTGACACGTTCACCGGTGCCTACAGCGCCGACGGCGAGTCCTGGACGACGTTCGACGAGGCCGTGACGAACGCGGCCGCCGCGGACGCGCCCGTGGGCCTGTTCGCGCTGGGGGCGTCCGCCGACACCGGGGCCCCGGCGTCGTTCGACCGCTTCCGGGTGGTCGAGGACGAGGTCGAGGCTCCCGCGGTGACGGTCACCGTGCAGCCGCGCTGCATGGGCGGCAAGGTCTACCTCGCCGTCCGGGCGTCCAACGACGACGAGGTCCCGCTCGCCGTCACCCTGGAGACGGCCTACGGGGAGAAGTCCTTCGCGGACGTCGCCCCGGGCTCCTCGGCCTACCAGGCGTTCGCGACGCGTGCGGGCGCCGTGGAGGCGGGCTCCGTGACGGTGACCGCGACCGACGCCGAGGGGAGGACGTTCTCCGAGACGGTGGACCACGCCGCGCAGAGCTGCGCCTGACAGACCCCCGGCGGGCCGGTGACGCACCGGCCCGCCGGGCAGGGCGCTCGACGTGCGGTCGGCGACGGACGGACGGCCCTCGGCCGGGCCGCCCGTCCTGAGTCCGCTCGACGAGCACCACGGGCGACCGCGAGGTCGCCCGGCCCCGGCGCCCGGTACCGGCGCTCCGGCCGGACGCCGGGGCACACCCCCGGGGAGCTGCACGGCTCCCCGCCCGACGACCCCGACTTCCTCCGACACGACGAGGTGAGCAGCACATGACCCGACCCGAGACGCCGGACCCGCGTGCGGGACGAGCCGCGGGTGGAGCGCGCCACGGCGCGCGGACGACCCGCGGCCTCGTCGCGGCCGCGCTCGCCGCAGCGCTGGCGCTGCTCGGCCTCGCCACCCCGGCGTCCGCGCACGGCGGACCCGTCATCATCTCCGTGGGGACCGACGGTGCCGGCGGCATCACGGCGAACCTCACGTACAGCAACGACGGGCACCCGGTCGAGGAGTCCGCGGACGTGACCGTGACCGCGGTGTCCGACACGGGGGAGAACGTCGGACCGGTCTCCCTGCGGTCGGCGTCCGAGGGCGTCGGCTGGTACGTCTCCGAACCCGGCCTCCTCACGGAGGGTCACTGGACCCTCACCGCGACGATGACGGCGCCCGTCGAGGCCACGGCGACCGCCGAGGTCGACGTCGCCCCGTTGCCGGAGCCTCCTGCCGCCGACGCCGGCGACTCCGCCGACGACGCGGAAGCCGGTGCCGGCACGGACGCCGGAGCCACGGCGGGCGCGGCCGACGGCGGGGCGGCCACCGCCGACGGCGGCTCCGACGACGGCTCCTCGACCCTGCTGTGGGTCGTCCTCGCCGTCGTGCTCGCCGCCGCCGCGGCCCTGGCCGCCGTGCTCGCACGGCGCCGCTCCCGCACCTCCGCCGGCACCGCGGCCCGGTGAGCCGTTCCCGACCTGTTCCCGACCGTTCCTGCACCAGCACGTCCGCCCGGCGACCCCGGGGGAGAACCGAGATCGACGAAGGAGACCGACCATGGCACGACCGATCACCCTCTTCACCGGGCAGTGGGCCGACCTGCCCTTCGAGGAGGTGGCCCGGCTGGCGTCGGGCTGGGGCTACGACGGGCTCGAGATCGCCTGCTGGGGCGACCACCTGGACCCGTGGCGCTGGGACGACGAGGCGTACGTCCAGGGCAAGCTCGACCTCCTCGCGAAGTACGACCTGAAGGTCTACGCGATCTCCAACCACCTCAAGGGCCAGGCGGTCTGCGACGACCCGATCGACCAGCGCCACCGCGACATCCTGCCCGACGTGGTGTGGGGCGACGGCGACCCCGAGGGCGTGCGCCAGCGCGCGGCCGAGGAGATGAAGCACACCGCGCGCCTGGCCGCGAAGCTCGGCGTGAAGACGGTCGTGGGCTTCACCGGGTCCGCGATCTGGAAGTACGTCGCGATGTTCCCGCCCGTGTCCCAGGAGGCCATCGACGCCGGCTACCAGGACTTCGCCGACCGCTGGAACCCGATCCTCGACGTGTTCGACGAGGTCGGGGTGCGGTTCGCGCACGAGGTGCACCCGAGCGAGATCGCGTACGACTACTGGACGACGGTGCGTACGCTCGAGGCCATCGGGCACCGCGAGGCGTTCGGCCTGAACTGGGACCCGAGCCACATGGTGTGGCAGGACCTCGACCCGGTGAGCTTCCTGTGGGACTTCAAGGACCGCATCTACCACGTGGACTGCAAGGACACGAAGAAGCGGATGCACAACGGGCGCAACGGGCGGATGGGCTCGCACCTCGCCTGGGCCGACCCGCGCCGCGGCTGGGACTTCATCTCCACCGGCCACGGGGACGTGCCGTGGGAGGACGCGTTCCGCATGCTCAACACCATCGGCTACGACGGCCCGATCTCCGTCGAGTGGGAGGACGCGGGGATGGACCGCCTCGTCGGCGCCCCCGAGGCGCTCGAGTTCGTCAAGAAGTACGCCTTCGACGCCCCGGACGCGGCGTTCGACGCCGCGTTCTCGACGAAGTAGCCACGGCCTCCCGGCCCTCGTCCGGACGTCCTCGACGCCCGGCCCCCGCGCCCCCCCCCCGCCGCCCCGGCCGCGACGACGGCGTGCGCCTCCTCCGGCACCGCGCCCCCCCTCCCCCCGCGCCCGGCGGGCACCCGGTCCGGCGCGGGGT
>NZ_JBHUUP010000017.1:0-13291 GCF_042670945.1 Cellulosimicrobium sp. NPDC057127 | reverse complement strand
CCGCCCTCCTGCCGCCGTCCGCGGCGGGAGGGCGGCGCGTTGTTCGCTTCTGATTGTTCTACAGGCCACTTTCTAGAACCCGGATGGTGAACTTCCGGCTTTTGCTTGACCGGTGTCAGAAGCACCCCTACGTTGTCAGCCATGCGAGCCGATGACGACGCGCAACACCGTGCTGTCCCTGCACCGGAGCAGGACGCACGCCAGACCCGAGGAGCCACCACGGCCCTCGCCGACCCCGACACCCGACCCGCCGCGGTCACCGTGCCCCCCGCGCCGGCAGGCGCCCCCGCGACCTATCGCGCCGGCATCGTCGGCGTGGGGTTCATGGGCGGCGTCCACGCCCGCGCGGTGCGGACGTCGGGCGGCACCGTGTCGCTCGTCGCGGCGTCCGACGTCGAGACCGCGCGCGACGCGGCCGGACCGATCGGTGCGCGCGGCGTCGCCGGCTCGGTCGACGAGCTGCTGGCCTCCCCGGACGTCGACGTCGTCCACGTGTGCACGCCGAACCACCTGCACGTACCCATCGCCCGGGCGGCGCTCGCGGCCGGCAAGCACGTGGTGTGCGAGAAGCCGCTGGCGGTCGACGTGGAGGGCGCTGCCGAGCTCGCGGCGCTCGCCTCCGACGCCGGTGCCGCCGACGGACGGGTCGCGGTGGTCCCGTTCGTCTACCGCTTCCACCCGATGGTCCGCGAGGCGCGCGAGCGCGTGCGCCGGGGCGAGGTCGGGACCGTCTCCCTCGTCCACGGCTCGTACCTGCAGGACTGGCTGCTGCGGGACTCGGACGACAACTGGCGCGTCGACCCCGCGCTCGGCGGCGCGAGCCGGGCGTTCGGCGACATCGGCTCGCACTTCTGCGACCTCCTGGAGTTCACCACCGGGCACCGCATCGTCCGCCTGTCCGCCCGCTCCGCGACGGTGAACCCCCGTCGCCGCGGCGCCGACGGGGTCGACCACCCGGTGACGACCGAGGACGCCGTCACGCTCCAGTACGAGACCGACGGCGGCGCGCTCGGGACCGCCGTCGTCTCGCAGGTGTCGGCCGGCCGCAAGAACAGGCTCTACCTCGAGATCTCCGGGACGGAGTCGACGCTGGCCTTCGACCAGGAGCAGCCGGAGCGGCTGTGGGAGGGACGACGCGACGCGTCGCGGCTCCTCGTGCGCGACCCGGACGCGCTGTCCCCGGCCGCCGCGCGCTACTCACGCCTTCCCGCCGGCCACCCGCAGGGCTACCAGGAGTGCTTCGACGCCCTCGTGGCCGACACGGCGGCCGCGATCCACGGCACGGCACCCGACGGCCTGCCGACCTTCGACGACGGCCTGCGCGCCGCCCGGCTCGTCGCCGCGGTCGGTGAGTCCGCACGGGCCCGGACCTGGGTGGAGGTGTCCGCATGACCGCCACGACGACGCGCGAGCCCCGCGTCCCCGCACCTGACGGAGGGGACGGCGAGCCGGTCCTGCGCCTGCGCGGCATCGGCAAGGAGTTCTTCGGCAACTCGGTGCTGCGCGACATCGACCTGGACGTGCGGGCGGGCGACGTGCACGCGCTCGTCGGCGAGAACGGGGCGGGCAAGTCGACGCTCATGAAGATCATCGCCGGCGTGCACCGCCCCGACGGCGGCACCATGGAGCTCGACGGGCAGGTCACGACGTTCGCCTCGCCGCTCGCCGCCCAGCACGCCGGCGTCTCCACGGTGTTCCAGGAGTTCAACCTGCTGCCGGAGCGCTCGGTCGCCGAGAACGTCTACCTCGGTCGCGAGCCGCGCCGCGGCGGTCTCGTCGACCGTCGGCGCATGAACGACGACACGGACCGGCTCCTCGCCGACCTCGGGTTGTCGTCGCTGGCGGCGACCCAGCGCGTGGGCTCCCTGTCCGTCGCGCAGCAGCAGGTCGTCGAGATCGTCAAGGCCGTGTCGTACGACGCCCGGATCATCTCGATGGACGAGCCCACGGCGGCGCTGGCCGACCAGGAGGTCGAGCTGCTCTACGAGCTCGTGCGCCGGCTCTCCGGGCGCGGCGTGGCGATCCTCTACGTCTCGCACCGGCTCAAGGAGATCTTCGACCTCTGCGACACCATCACGGTGCTCAAGGACGGCAACCACGTCCTGACGACCCCGACCGCGGACATCGACCCGGACGGACTCGTGCGCACGATGGTGGGCCGCGAGTTCGCCGGGTACTTCCCCGCCAAGGACCCGGCGGTCGTGCCGGGCGACGTGCGGCTCGCGCTCGAGGGCGTCGGCAACGGCCAGGTCGACGACGTCACGTTCGCGGTGCGCGCGGGCGAGATCGTCGCGCTCGCCGGGCTCCAGGGCTCGGGGCGCACGGAGGTGGCCCACGGCATCTTCGGCATCGACGCGTTCACGCGCGGCCGGGTGCTCGTGGGCGGGCGGCCGGTCGACGTGCGCTCGCCGCGCCAGGCGGTCCGTGCCGGTCTCGCGCTCGTCACCGAGGACCGCAAGGCGGAGGGCCTCGCGCTCGGCCAGTCGATCCTCGCCAACGCGCGGCTCGTCCTCGACTCCGTCCTGCCGGGGTCCGCGGACCGCCGGGCACGCCGGATCCCGGGCATCCTGTCCTCGCTCGAGCTCGTGGCGAGCTCGCAGGAGGCGGAGGTCCAGTTCCTGTCGGGCGGCAACCAGCAGAAGGTCGTCCTGGCGAAGTGGCTCGTCACCGACCCGCAGGTCATCGTCCTCGACGAGCCGACGCGCGGCATCGACGTCGGGGCCAAGCGCGCCGTCTACGACCTCATGCGCGAGCTGACCGCGAGCGGCGTCGCCGTCCTCATGATCTCGTCCGAGCTGCCCGAGGTCGTCGCCATGGCCGACCGGATCCTCGTCATGCGCGACGGGCGCCTCGCCGGGGAGCTGCCCCACGGCAGCGACGAGGAGACCGTCATGGCGCTCGCCACCGGGGCGGGCACGACGTCGGGGGAGCACCTCGCGGTGGACCTCGCCGCGGCCGCGCACACCGACGACCTTCCCGGACACGACACCAGCGCCGGCGCGCCGGACGGCACCGACCGCACCCAGGAGGACCGATGAGCACCGCGGTCGCGACCGCCCCGCCCGCCGCACGCCCCGCCTCGCGGCGCCGGCGCCGGATCGGCTCGACGGAGATCGTCTACCTCGCCCTCGTCGGCATCCTCGTGGTCGCCGGCGTGCTCGTCGCGCTCGGCGGCGGCAACCTGTTCAGCACGGCGAACACCGCCTACATGCTGACCCAGACGAGCCTGCTCGGGTTCGTCGCCATCGGCCAGACGTTCGTCATCCTGTGCCGGTCCCTCGACCTGTCCGTCGGGTACGTCGTCGCGCTGTGCTCGATCGTGGGCGCGACGACCATGGCCGGGGACCCGGCCCGTGCGTGGATCGGCGTGCTCGCGGCGCTCGGCGTGGCGGCGCTCGTGGGGCTCGTCAACGGCCTGGCGATCACGAAGCTGCGGGTCAACCCGTTCATCGCCACGCTGGGTGTCGGGCTCGTCGTCAAGGGTTACCTCGACACGCAGTTCAAGGGACCCGCGGGCGACGTCCCGGCGTCGTTCCAGATGTTCGGCTACACGCGCATCGGTCCCGTGCCCGTCTCGACGGTCGTGATGCTCCTCGTGGCCGCGGCCGGCGTGGTGCTGCTCGCCCGCACCCGCTCGGGGTACCACATGTTCGCGGTCGGGGGGAACGCCGACGTCGCGCGCCTCTCGGGGATCCGCACCGACCGGACCCTGCTCCTCGCGCACGTGCTGTGCTCGATGTGCGCGGGCGTGGCGGGCCTGCTCATCGCGGCGCGCTTCGGGACGGGCAACGCGCTCGTGTACTCGTACGGCCTCGACCTCGACTCGATCGCCGCGGTCGTGCTCGGCGGCACCCTGCTCCTGGGCGGCCGAGGATCGGTCGTCGGCACGGTCGGCGGCGTGCTCATCCTCGCGGTGCTCGACACGGTGTTCAACGTCCTCGACGTCGACCCGTTCTTCAAGGACGTGCTGCGCGGCGTCGTCATCATCGCCGCCGTCGCCCTGTACGCCCGCCGGCAGATCGACCCGGCGAGCAGCCGGACGCGGTTCGGCGCCGGTGGACGAGGAGCGGCGCCACCCGGACCCGGGACGTCCCGGACCGACGCCCCGACGACCACCGCAGGAGGTGCGTCCGCATGACCACCGACGCCCCGCGCCGCGCCATCCCCGCGCGCGCACCCCGTGCCGGCCTCCTCGAGCGGTTCACGGCCGGCGGGAGCTGGACGGTCTTCGCGCTGCTCGTGCTCGTGTTCGCCGTCATCCTGGTGATCAACCCGTCGTTCGGCGAGCCGATGTCGCTCATGGCGTTCGTCAAGAAGGCCGCACCGCTCGTCATCCTGGCGATCGGGCAGTACTTCGTCATCGTGTCCGGCGAGTTCGACCTGTCGGTCGGCTCGCTCGTCGGTGCCCAGGTCGTCATCGCCGCCAAGCTCATGGACGGCCAGGACTCCATGACGTGGCCGGTCATGGCCCTCATGCTGCTCTTCGGTCTCGCCGTAGGCCTCGTCAACGGCCTCGTCACGACGCTGCTGCGCGTGCCGTCGTTCATCACGACGCTCGGCATGATGCTCGTGCTGTACGGCGCGATCCGCCTGTGGACCGGCGGCGCGCCGACGGGGGCGCTCACCGAGGGGTTCCGGCAGTGGGGGCGTGGCGGCCTGCCCGACACCCCGGGCCAGTTCCAGGTGCCCTGGGCGCTCATGATCGTCGTGGTGCTGGGCGTGGCGGCCGCCGCGCTCATGCGCCGACCGTTCGGCCGGACTCTCGTCGCGACGGGGGACAACGACGTCGCGGCGTCCTACTCGGGGTCGGCGGTCTGGTGGGTGCGCACCCGTGCGTTCCTGCTCTCCGGCTTCATGGCGACCGTCGCCGCCGTGCTCATCGGCGGCTACGCCGGCGTCACGGCGCAGGTCGGGCAGGGCCTGGAGTTCATGGCGATCACGGCGGTCGTGCTGGGCGGGGTCGTGCTCGGCGGCGGGCGGGGGACCGTCGTCGCGGCGATGGCGGGCGCGCTCACCCTCGAGGCGCTGTTCACGCTGTTCAACCAGCTGAGCCTGCCGTCGACGATCCGCCCCGCCGTCCAGGGCGTGATCATCATCGCCGCCGTCGCGTACGCCGCGATGCCGCGGCGCGCGCGACGCCGCCCGCCCGCGGGGGACCAGCCCGCCGGAGAGCGCCCCGCCGAGCCGAAGGAGCCCGCCCCCGCGACCGCCTGACGCGACACCCACGACCCCCGACAGCACCACGACCTTCCCCCGCACCCGCGGGACGACGACGTCTCACCAAGGAGAGAAGGACATGCGACGTACACGAGCACTCCTCGCCGGCGCGGCAGTGGCCTCACTGCTCGTCACGGCGGCCTGCACGACGGACACCCCCACCGACGCCCCCGAGGGCGGCGGCGAGACCTCCGCCGAGGAGACCCAGGACGGTGAGGAGACCGGCGGCGCCGACTCCGAGTGGTTCGTCCAGGCCGACTACGACCGTCAGCTCGCGCAGCGCGACATCGAGCCCGAGGGCCCGGCCGACCAGCCGTGGCTGCAGGCGATCGAGCCCGAGTACGTGGACACGGCCGAGTTCGCGAGCGAGGGCGGCGGCAAGACGCTGTGCTTCTCCAACGCGTCGGTCTCCAACCCGTGGCGCGTGACCGGCTTCATCACCATGGAGCAGCAGGTCCAGGTACTCCAGGACGAGGGCGTCATCGGCGAGTTCCGCGTCTCCGACGCGGCGGACGACGACAACAAGCAGATCTCCGACATCCAGGCGTTCGTCGCCGCCGGGGACTGCGACGCGATCATCGTGTCGCCGTCGACGACCGCGACCCTGACCCCGGCGGTCGAGGCCGCGTGCGAGTCGGGCAAGCCCGTCATCGTGTTCGACCGCGGCGTCAACACCGACTGCATGGTGACGTTCATCCACCCGATCGGCGGCTACGCCTACGGGGCGGACGGCGCCGAGTACCTCGTCGACAACCTGGAGGAGGGCTCGACGGTCCTCGCGCTGCGCATCCTCCCGGGCGTCGACGTCCTCGAGAACCGCTGGGCGGCGGCCGACAAGATCTTCTCCGAGTCGGGCCTCGAGGTCGTGGGCGAGGAGTTCACCGGCGGCGACGCCGCGCAGATCAAGGACATCGTCACGCAGTACCTGCAGCGCGGCGACGTCGACGGCATCTGGATGGACGCGGGCGACGGCGCCGTCGCGGCCGTCGAGGCGTTCGAGGACGCCGGCAAGCCGTACCCGGTGTTCATGGGCGAGGACGAGATGAGCTTCCTGCGCAAGTGGCAGGAGACGGACATGAACGCCATCGCGGCGGTGTACTCCAACTTCCAGTGGCGCACCCCGATCCTCGCGGCGCAGATGATCTGGGCCGGCGAGCAGGTGCCGTCGGAGTGGGTCCTGCCGCAGGAGCCCATCGAGGCGGACGAGCTCGACACGTACCTCGAGGCGAACGCCGAGATGCCGTCGCTGCACTACGCGAAGTTCGGTGGCGAGGACCTGCCCGGGTACCCGGAGGCCTGGACCGACCGCTGACCCGCGCGCGGTCCGGACGGCCGTCACGGCCGTCCGGACCGCGTCCGGTCCCGTCGACCTCCCGACGTCGCCCGCGGGGGCGCGGCGCCCACGCGTCGCCCGCGGCGGACCATCCTCCGACGAGAGAGAGCAGCGTGGCCCCGACCTCAGCACCCGCCCTGCGACCGCGGCGGCTCGGCGTCAACACCTGGGTGTGGACGTCGCCGCTCACGGACGACGCGCTCCGGGGGGTCGCCCCGCGCGTCGCCGCCTGGGGCTTCGACGTGGTCGAGCTCCCGGTGGAGCACCCCGACGACTGGGACCCCGACCTCGCGGCACGCGTGCTCGCCGACCACGGCCTGGGGGCGAGCGTGTCGCTCGTCATGGGCGACGGGCGCGAGCTCGTCGCGGCCGACGCGGCGACCGTGCGCGCCACGCAGGACTACCTGCGCCGCGTCGTCGACGCGGCGGCGACGGTCGGCGCGCCGGTGATCGGCGGGCCGGCGTACGCGTCGGTCGGCCGCACGTGGCGGCTGGGGCCCGCGGAGCGCGAGGCCGCCTACGACGAGCTGGCCGAGCACCTCGCGCCCGTGGTGGACCACGCGGTCCAGGCCGGCGTCGTCGTCGGGCTCGAGCCGCTCAACCGCTACGAGACGAGCCTCGTGAACACCGTCGACCAGGGGCTCGAGGTCGTCCGGCGCCTCCCCGCGGAGGGCATCGGGCTCATGCTCGACGTCTACCACATGAACATCGAGGAGACGGACCTGCCCGCCGCGATCGTCCGCGCGGGCGATCGCATCGCGCACGTCCAGGTGTGCGGCAACGACCGCGGCGCACCGGGCACCGACCACCTCGACTGGCCCGCGATCCTGCGCGCGCTCGACGAAGCGGGCTACGACGGCCCGCTCGTCATCGAGTCGTTCACCGCCGAGAACGCGACGATCGCGACGGCCGCGTCCATCTGGCGGCCGCTGGCACCGACCCAGGACGCCATCGCCGTCGACGGCCTCGCCTACCTGAAGGGACTGATGCCCACGCCGGAACCCTGACCTCCGTAGTCGTAGCTCGACCGCCGGCGCCGGCACGCCGCGGGATGACGACCACCCTTCCCGGACGACGACGTCCGGGTCCGCACGTCATGCCCTGGAGGCACCATGATGACCTCGCGACGTCCCCGCAGGGGGAGGACCGTCGCGGCCCTGACCATCGGCGCGCTGGCGTTCACGCTCGCGCCCGCCACGATGGCCACGGCCGACGTCGTACCGATCGAACCCGACGACGAGCACAAGGTGCTCATCTTCACCAAGACGACCCAGTTCCGGCACACCGAGGCGATCACGCAGGGCACCCCGGTGCTCGAGGCCGCGTTCGCCGAGGCGGGCATCGAGTCCGACCACACCGAGGAATCGACCGTCTTCACCGACGAGAACCTCGCGCAGTACGACGCGCTCGTCATGTTCCAGACCTCGGGCGACCCGTGGGACGCGGACCAGAAGGCCGCGCTCGAGCGCTACCAGCAGGCGGGCGGTGGCATCGTCGCCATCCACAACGCCACGGACATGCGCGGCAGCTACGCGTGGTGGGACGAGATGATCGGCGCGCTCATGCCCGGTCACGCCGCCACCGGGTCGAGCCCGGGCCTGCCGGGCACGGTGCGGGTCGAGGACCGCACGCACCCGTCGACCGAGCACCTGCCGCAGCGCTGGGACCGCGCGGACGAGTGGTACAACTTCTCGGCGAACGTGCGCGGCGAGGCGCACGTGCTCGCGACGATGGACGAGTCGACGTACGACCCGGGCGGCAACGCCATGGGCTACGACCACCCCATCTCGTGGTGCAAGCCGTACGACGGCGGCCGCGCCTGGATGACCGGCATGGGCCACTTCGGTGCGCACTACACGCAGGAACCGGCGTTCGTGCAGCACATCGTCGGCGGCGTGCAGTGGGCCGCGGGCATGGTCGAGGGCGACTGCGGCGGCACCGACTGGGGCCAGTTCGAGAAGGTCGCGCTCGACACGAACACGAGCGCGCCGTACGCGATGGACGTCGCCCCGGACGGCCGCGTGTTCTACACGGAGCTCGTGCGCGGGCAGATCCGCGTCTACGACCCCCGGACGCAGAACACGACGACCGCGATCACGCTCCCGGTGTACTCCGGCGGTGAGGACGGCCTCCTCGGGATCGCGCTCGACAAGGACTTCGCGACCAACGGGTACCTCTACCAGTACTACTCGCCCGCGAGCGCGGACGACACCGACCCGGCGAACTTCGTCAGCCGCGTCTCGCGGTTCACGGTGACGTCGGACGGACCCGGGTCGACGGTCATCGACCCCGCGTCGGAGGTCGTGGTCATCGAGGTCCCGGCCGGGCGCCTGCCCGACGAGCCGGGCCACACGGGCGGCGGGCTCATCGTCGACCCGGCCAGCGGCGACCTCTACATCGGCGTGGGCGACGACGTGAACCCGCACTCCGAGCCGTCGGGCGGCTACGCGCCCCTCTCGGAGCGTCCGGGACGCCTGCACGACGCGCGTGCGACGTCGGCCAACACCAACGACCTGCGGGGCAAGGTCCTGCGGATCCACCCCGAGGCCGACGGTTCGTACACGATCCCCGAGGGCAATCTCTTCGACGAGGCGGCCGACACGGCGGACAAGACGCTGCCCGAGATCTACGCGATGGGCTTCCGCAACCCGTTCCGGTTCACGATCGACCCGGAGACCGGCAACCTCGGCGTGGCCGACTACTCGCCCGACAACGGGTCGGACAACCTGGCGAACCGCGGGCCGGCCGGCATCGCGGAGTGGAACTACGTCACGGAGGCCGGCAACTTCGGCTGGCCGCTGTGCATGGGGAACAACGAGCCCTTCCGCGACGTCGACTACCGCACGAGCCCGGTGACGGTCGGGGAGTTCTTCGACTGCGACGCCCCGGTGAACGACTCGATCCTCAACACGGGCCTGACCGAGCTGCCCCCGGCGCAGCCCGCCGACCTCTGGTACGGCTACCAGCGCTCGTCCGTCCCCGGCGCCATCAACGCCGGCGGCGGCCTCGCACCCATGGGCGGCCCGTTCTACCAGTTCGACCCCGCGCTGGAGTCGGACACCAAGTTCCCCGAGTACTACGACGGCAAGCCCTTCTTCTACGAGTGGGCGCGCAACAAGATGTACTCGATCGACCTCGTCGACGGGGGCGTCGGGACGAGCGCCACGGACGTCGAGAAGGTCAACCCGTTCCTCCCGGAGGAGGAGTTCCTCGCGCCGATCGACTCGAAGTTCGGACCGGACGGCTCCATGTACGTGCTCGACTGGGGCGGCGGCTACGGGCGCGACAACCCGAGCTCGGGCCTCCACCGCATCGACTACGTCTCCGGCTCCCGGTCCCCGGCCGCGACGCCGACGGCGACCCCCGACTCCGGCATCGCGCCGCTCGAGGTGGCCTTCGACGGGTCGGGCAGCACCGACCCCGAGAACGAGGCGCTCACGTACGCGTGGGACTTCGACGGTGACGGCGAGACCGACTCGACCGACGTCGCCCCGACGCACACGTACACCGAGAACGGCGTCTACGACGCCCGCCTCACCGTGACCGACCCCGCGGGCAAGACCGGGACCGCCACGGTGCCGATCACCGTGGGCAACACGCGGCCCGAGGTCGACTTCGGCCTGCCGCCGACCGGGTCGTTCTTCAACTTCGGCGACGCGATCACGTGGGACGTGTCGGTCACCGACGCGGAGGACTCGCCGGACGGCGACGCGATCGACGACGAGCGGGTCATCATCCAGCCGGCGCTCGGCCACGACGCGCACGCGCACCCGGCCGAGCCGCTGCACGGACGCACCGGCACCATCCAGACCAGCCTGGGCGGCGGTCACAGCGAGGACATGAACGTCTTCTACGTGATCGACGCGCGCTACACCGACGGCGGCGGCGAGGGCGACGTGCCCGCGCTCACCGGCTCGGACACCACGCTCATCTTCCCGAAGAAGCGGGAGGCCGAGTTCACGACGGCGAGCGAGGGCACGACGACGATCCCGAGCCGCGACGTCGAGGGCGGCGGCTCCGTCGTCACCGGCGCCGACGGTGCCTGGGCGTCCTACGACCCGGTGAGCCTGTACGGCGTCGAGGCGCTGAACCTGCGGGTCGCCGCGGCGAGCGAGGGCACGATCGAGCTGCGTCGCGGCGCCGCCGACGGCGAGCTCCTCGGCACCGCGCAGGTGCCCCAGACCGGGCTCGGGTCGTTCACCGACGTGCGCGTCGAGCTCACCGACCCGATGGAGCCGTTCACGCTCTACGTCGTGTTCCCCGGCGCGGGTGAGCGCCGTCTCAACTTCATCGAGGCGGACGGCAAGGCCGTGTCCGACACGACGCGGCCGAAGGTCCGCATCACCTCGCCCGAGGCCGGCGTCCAGCTCGAGCAGGGCGAGATCACGGTGACGGCCGAGGCCGAGGACACCGAGAACACGGTGACCGAGGTCGAGTTCTTCGTCGACGGCACCTCCATCGGCACCGACACCGAGGCGCCGTACGAGGCGACGTGGGAGGTGACGGCGGACAACACCTACGAGCTGACCGCGGTCGCCACCAACGACAAGGGCCTGTACACGCGCTCGCGCGTCGTGGTCGCGCAGGTCGGCGACCTGTTCGCCGGCATGCAGACCTTCACCAACGCGAACGGGACGTTCGAGCAGCTCGCCGAGGGCAAGTACCTCATCACGTCGGGCGGCGCGAACATGTGGCAGGGCACCAACGAGTACTCGACCATCTACCGCGAGCAGGACGCCGACGAGAACTGGTCGGCCACGGTGCGGATCAACAGCCAGGGCAACTCGAACGGGTCCGCCAAGGCCGGGATCATCGTCCGCAACGACGTCGCGCAGACGAGCGGCTCGCAGGGTTACGCCGCTCTCGGCATGCGTCCGAGCGGCGGGTTCGAGTGGCTGCGCGGCAACGCGAGCGGCCAGCTCGCGACGTCGAGCAGCGCCAGCACGACGAGCTACCCCGCGTGGGTGCGCCTCGTGCGCGACGGCGACCTGTACACGGCGTACTGGAGCAAGGACGGCGAGACGTTCACGCAGATCGGTGAGCCGGAGACCCTCCCGGGGGCGGCGGCGGTCCAGGACGTGGGGATGTTCGTCACCGCCCACAGCACGGCCGCGACCAGCGCGGTCGAGTTCCAGGACTTCGTGTTCGACGACGACCCGGTCGCGCCCGAGGAGCCCGGCGAGGACGTCCCGCCGCAGTGCCTCGCGCACTCGTCGGACGAGTTCGACGGCGACGGGCTCGACGACCGGTGGACGGTCGTGCGGCAGGCCGAGGGCGCGGCGATCTCCGTGACCGACGGCCACGCCGTCCTCCCGGTCGTGCAGGGCGACATCAACGAGGCGGAGGCCGGCCCGATCAGCTACATCGGTCAGCCGGCACCCGCGGGCGCCTGGACCCTCGAGACCAGGCTCGACGTGCCCCTGGCACGGCACTGGCAGCACGCGGGTCTCCTGGTCCACGTGGACGACGACGAGTACACCAAGCTCGCGTTCACGAAGAACCAGAACGGCAACCGTTTCCTCGAGTTCCAGACCGAGACCGGCGGGACCCGCACGTGGCACGGCCAGGCGGACGTCACGGCGGACTTCCCGTCGACGATCCACCTGCGGCTCGTCTCGGACGGCTCCGCCATCACGGCCGCGTACTCGGCCGACGGCCAGTCGTGGACCGCGCTCGCGGGCTCGGCACCGGTCAAGGCCGGCGCGACGTTCGGCGTCATGGCCGGGGGAGACACCGCGACCGCGGACACGGTCGCGAAGGTCGACTTCGTCCACGTGACCGGCCCCGAGCCGGACGACGGCGTGCGCGAGCCGGGCGACGAGTTCGAGGGCGACGCCCTCGACGGCTGCCGCTGGGACGCCGTCACGCGGTACGACGCGTCGAAGCTCGCCGTCGCCGACGGCGAGCTGCGCATCACGACGCAGCCGGGCGACATCAACGCCGCGAACAACGGCGACCCGCGCAACTTCGTCCTCCAGACGGCACCGGAGGGCGACTGGGTCGCCGAGACGCGGATGAAGGCGCCGCTCGCGCACCGCTGGCAGCTCGCCGGGCTGCTCGCCTACGGCGACGACGACAACTACGTCAAGCTCGACGTCGTCGCCAAGAACGAGCCGGGCGCGGCGCTGAACCTCGGCGCCGAGCTGGTGTCGGAGAAGGACGCGCAGTTCGGCAACGGCGGCAACCGCGCCCTGGAGATCGCCGACTCGACCGAGTCCGGGTACTGGTACCTGCGCCTGGCGAAGGTCGGGAACACGTACCAGGGCTGGGTGAGCGACGGCGGCGTGAACTGGCAGTCGCTGGGTGAACCGGTGACGAACGACGTGCCGCTCACCTCGGTCGGCCTCATGGCGATCGGCCCGGAGCAGGAGACGCCGGTCACGGTGGCGTTCGACTGGTTCCGGCTGACGTCGGGCGACGACGAGCCCGACGTCGCGGTCGACGCCGAGGTCTCCGTGCGCTGCCTCGCCGGCAAGGCGTACGTCGCGGTCCGCGCGACGAACGCCGACGACGAGGCCGCGGCGATCACCCTCGCCACGGCGTACGGGACCAAGGAGGTCGCCGGGGTCGCGGCCGGCGCCAACGCGTACCACGCGTTCGCGGTCCGGGCCGCGGACGTCGAGGCCGGCGCCGCGACGGTCACGGCCACCATCGGTGACCGGACGACCACCGTCGAGGTGCCGTACGACGCCGTGAGCTGCGGCTGACGGCAGGTCGGCGGCGGGCACCCTGCGTGCCCGC
>NZ_JBHUUP010000016.1:90741-108333 GCF_042670945.1 Cellulosimicrobium sp. NPDC057127 | reverse complement strand
CGCCCCCGGTGGAGGGGCGCGGGCCGGGCGTCGTGCGGGTACGGCGTCAGCCGCAGGCGAGCGCCTCGAACGCGCTCTCCCGGCTGGTCGTCACCTCGGTGCCGTCGAGGGTCGCGGCGGCGGTGACGGTGGCGGTGCCGGCCGGTGCCGACGTCGCACGCACCGGGAACGCCTGGTAGGCCGAGCGGCCCGGCGCGACGTCCGCGAACGTCCGCGTGCCGTACGGCGTCGTGAGCGTCACGTCGACCGGCACGTCCTCGCCGTGCGTCGCTCGGACCGCGACGTAGGCCTTGCCGGCGAGGCAGCGCGGCGACACCTCGACGTCGACCGCGAGCTCCGGCGCCGGCTCCTCGTCCCCGTACGCCGCGAGGAGCGCGGCGTGCTCGGCGGCCGTGACCGGCAGGACCGTGCCGTGGCGCGGGCTGCTGGGCAGCTGCGCGTCCACCGCGGTCCACTCGCCCGAGTCGAGGTCCGTCGACTCGAACGCCATGTACCCCTCGCCCCCGTGGTAGCTCGGCTGGTCCACGAACAGGTACCACTTCTCCTCGAGGTTCGAGCGGAACGCCGTCGGCCCCTCCCCGTTGGTGAACGTGCCGCCCCACGGGTTCGGCTCGCCGTACCCGATGCGCTCGGCGACGAGCTCCCAGTCCGTCGACCGCAGATCCGTCGACTTCTCCAGGCGCGGGATCATGTACGCCTCGTCCTTGGTGAACCGGTAGTACGTGCCCTCGTGCTCGACGATCGACGAGTCGATCATGCCGAGGCCGTTGCCGCGCTTCTCGTCGATCCACACCTGCGGCTCGCTGAACGTCACGAAGTCGCGCGTGGTGGCGTACATCATGCGCTGGTAGGAGGTCGCGATGTCGCGGCCAGAGGTGTCGGTCGTCGGGTAGAGCGCGGACGCCCAGTAGACGATGTACTCGCCGCGCTCGGCGTCCCAGAACGCCTCGGGCGCCCACGTGTTGCCCGCGTACTCGCTCGACACGGTGACCATGCGCTGCTCGGACCAGTTCACCAGGTCCGTCGACTCCCAGATCATCAGGGCCCGCGACCCGCGCTCCTGCGCGTTGCCGAAGTCGTTCCCGCCGTAGATGCGCAGGTCGGTGGCGAGCATGAAGAACCGGTCACCCTCGGGCGAGCGGATGATGAACGGGTCGCGCAGGCCCTTCTCGCCGAGCGTGGACGTGAGCACCGGCTCGCCGTCGTTGAGCTCTACCCAGTCCAGCGGGTCGTTGCCGTCGCTCACGCTGAAGTAGACCGACTCGCCGTCGGGCGTGCTCTCCCCCTCGAAGTACGGGAAGAAGTACCCCTCGTAGTCGGCGTCAGCCGGGCTCGGGAGCACGGTCGCGTCGTACGTGTGCGTGGCGGTCGCGCCGTCCTTGGTCGCGGTGACCGTGAGCTGCACGACGACCGGCTCCTCGCCGTGCGCCGGTCGCGTCACCTCACCGGTGGCGGAGACGGTCGCGGCGTCGGACGAGGCCCACGCGAGCGTCGAGCCGTTCTCCCCGGTGGCCGGGAGCGTGAGGTTGCCGCGCACGTCGTCGAGGTGCGGGATCGAGACGTGCTCGGCGTCCCACTGCGCCGCCTCGGCAGGCTCGAGCTGCGCGAGGACGGTGACGTCGAACGCCGCGGTCCGGGTGACGGCGCCGCGCGTGACGGTGGCGGTGAGCGTCACCGTCGCGTCGTCCGCACCGGCCGCGGGACGCGTCACCTTCCCCGCCGCGGAGACCACGGCGGCGTCGGACGACGTCCACGTGATGGCCGACCCCTGGGCGCCCGCCGTCGGCAGCGTCAGGTCGGCCGTGACCGCGCTCGTGTCGCCGAGGTCGAGCGCCGCGACGTCGGCGTCGGCCGCCGCCGTCGCCGTGCCCGCCGCGAGCTGGGCGGCCTCGGCCGCGGTGACCGCGCGGTCGTAGAGCCGGAAGTCGCGGACCTGGCCCTTGAGGTACCGGTCGCCGGAGTAGACCGACCGGCCGACGTAGTTCGCCGTCGTCTGCCCGGCGCCGATCTGCCCGGGGTCGGTCGTGACGTTCGTGGCCTGACGGACCTGCACCCCGTCCTCGTAGAGCGTCGCCGTGGTGCCCGAGAGCGTCCACGTGAGCGTCTTCCACACGCCGCGCGTGAGGTTCGAGCCCTTCGTGACCGTCTGCTCGGTCGACCAGTTGCCGGTCGCGATCGACGTCCGGTAGGCGTTCCCCGTCGTGAAGAGGTAGCCGTTGCCCGCCGTGCCGCTCGTGTTGCCCAGGCCGTAGATGAAGTACGGCGTGCCCTGGCTGGGGTCGACGAGCACGTCGAGGCTCACCGTGGCGTCGGTGATCCCCGCCAGCAGGTGGTCGGGCAGGTCGACGTAGTCGTCGGTGCCGTCGAGCGCGAGCCCGTCGGGGGTCGCCGTCGCACCGTGCACCGTGGCCGGGCCGAACGTCGAGCCCTCCGCGAGGTTCGCCGTCGTGCCGTCCGTCGTGCTGGCAGCGTCGAGCGGGTACCAGGCGACGAGCCCCTCGTCCGCGGGTCCGCCGACGTCGGCGACGGCCGGCGCGGTGGCGGCCGCGAGCATCGTCGCGGTGAGCGCGCCGACGAGCCCGACGGCGATCCCCGCCGTCCGGCGCCGTGGGGCGCGGGTCCTGAGTCCTGTCATGTCGTCCTTCTCCTCGTCGAGATGAAACGTTCGTCTCGCGAGGTAGAACCCGCGGTCGCGAGGTAGGACCCGGCGGGTTCTACCTCGCGACCTGCGTTTCTACCTCGCGCGTGGGTCAGCCGCAGGTGGCGGCGTCGTAGTCGACCTCGTACTCCGTGGTGACGGGCTCGCCGTCGAGCACCGCGGTGCCCGTGACCGTCGCCGTGCCGGCCGCGAGCGACGTCGCCCGGACCGGGAAGGCCTGGTAGGCCGACTTCCCCGGAGCCACGTCCGCGACCGTCTTCTCGCCGAACGGCGTCGCGAGCGTGACGTCCGCGGGCACGTCGCCCGCGTTGGTGGCCCGGACCGCGAGGTAGACCTTGCCGGCGAGGCACCGCGGGGTGGCCTCGACGGTGAGCTCGACCTCGGGCTGCGGGGCGACGTCGACCGGGTCGACGCTCTCGAGCGTCGGCGTGACCTCCTGGATCAGGCCGTCCTCGCCGAACGTCAGCCGGTCGATCGTCGTCTCGCGGTTGGTGCCGTTGCCGCCCGGGATCGCGAAGCGGTGGTACGCGATGTACCAGTCGTCCGTGCCCGCGACGTTGAGGATCGAGCTGTGCCCGGTCCCGAGGATGCCCTGCGACGGGTCCTTCTCGAGGATGACGCCGCGGTAGGTCCACGGGCCCTCCATGCTCGTCGCGGTGGCGTACCCTACGCGGTAGTTCGGCGACCCGGTGTCGTCGATCGAGTACGTGAGGTGGTAGATCCCGTCGCGGAAGTTGACGAACAGGTCCTCGCGGAAGTCCGTCAGCCCCGGGATGCGGCGCAGCGTGTCCTGCTCGATCGACGTCATGTCGTCGGACAGCTCGGCCATGACCGGGCCGTTCGACGGGCCGCCGTTGCCCCACAGGAGCCAGTACTTCCCGGTCTGCGGGTCGTGGAACGCCGCCGGGTCGATGGCCTGGCCCGAGGCGATCGGCTCACCGTTGGTGATCATCGCCGTCGGTTCCGCGGTGAACGGTCCCTCGGGGCTGTCGGCCACCGCGACGCCGATCGTCTTGCGGTCGTACGTCGGGTTGTGGCCGGAGAAGTAGAAGTAGTACTTCCCGTCCCGCTCGATGATCGTCGGCGCCCACGCGTTGCCGGTCGCCCACGGGACGTTCCCGTTCGCGCCGTCGAGCGTGAGGAACGGCTCCTCCGAGCGCTCCCAGTCGACCAGGTCCGTGGACTTCCAGACGTAGAAGTCCTTGCCGCCCCAGCCGGGGGTGCCGTCGGTCGTCGCGTAGAGGTAGAACGTGTCGCCGAACTGCGCGATGTTCGGGTCGGCGTACCGCCCGGGCAGGACGGGGCTGTTCATCTCCTTCGCCTGGACCGTCCACGTGCGCGACGACCCGTCCGGCCCGGTCACCGTGTACTCGACCGGCTCGGTGAAGTCGTGCACCGACCCGTTCTCCGGCGACACCGTCGCACGCGGCGAGACCGCGAGGACCGGCGCGAGCGCCGTGAGGTCCGTGCCCGGCTCCACCGGGAGCGTGACCGTGGAGCTCGCGCCGTCGACGATCGCCGGAACCTTCAGCGCGTCGAGCTCGGCGCCGGTGACGGCCGTGTGGTCGGCCCCGAGCTGGAACACCTCGTCCGCCGTGAGCGCGCGGTCGTAGACCCGGAAGTCGCGGACCGAGCCCTTGAGGTAGCGGTCGCCCGAGTACAGCGAGCGGCCGATGTAGTTCGCGAGCGTCTGCCCGCCCCCGATGTCCTCGGGGTCGATGGTGACGTTCTCCTGGCGGCCCACCTCGACGCCGTCCTCGTAGAGCACGGCGGTCGTGCCCTCGAGCGTGTACGTGAGGTGCTTCCAGACGCCGCGCTGCAGGTCGGCGCTCTTGCTCACCGTCTGCTCGGTGTTCCAGTTCCCCGTCGCGATCGACGTGCGGTAGGCGTTGCCCGTCGTGAACAGGTAGCCGTTCCCGGCCGATCCGCTGGAGTTGCCGAGGCCGTAGACGAAGTACGGCGTCGCCTGGTCCGTCGCGATCTTGACGTCGAGGCTCACGGTGATGTCCGTGAGGCCGGCGAGCAGGTGGTCGGGCAGATCGACGTAGTCGTCCGTCCCGTCGAGCGCCACGCCCTCGCCGTCACCGGCGAAGCGGGCGCCGTTCGTCAGCGTGGCGGCGCCGATCGTGCCGCCGGGCGCCGAGTTGGCCGCCGTCGTGCCGCTCGTCTCGTCCAGGGCGTACCGGACCACGAGGCCCGGGACGTCCTGCGTCACCTCGATCGCGACGTACACGGTGCGTGACCCGTCCGCGGTGGTCGCGGTGACCATGGCGTGGCCCTCGTCGACGCCCGTGACGACGCCGTCGGCCGAGACCGTGGCGACCGACTCGTCGTCGGACGCCCACGTGATCGCCCGTGCGCTGGCGTTCGCCGGCGTCACGGTGGCGGTGAGCTGCCGCGTGCCGCCGACGCCGACCTGCACCGACCCGGGGGTGACGGTCAGGCCCTCGACCGGCACCGCCTCGTCCGTGACGGTCACGACCGCGCGGGCGCGGACGCTCACCCCGCCGCCGAGGCTGCCCTCGACGACGAACTCGCCCTCCTGCGCGTACGACGCCGGGTCGACGGCGTCCCACGTGACGTCGGCCGGGCCCGTGGACCCGTCCGCGAAGTGCGCGGTGACCTCGGCGGGCAGCATCGGCTCCGAGCCGGTCTGGACCGTGACCGCGACGTCGTCGACGGCCTCGACGAACGCGTCGGGCTGGTACGTGCGCAGCAGGCGGTCGTACTCCGCCTGCGTCACCGGGAGCACGGTGCCGTGGCGCGGGCGCGACGGCATCTCGTAGTCGGTCGACATGGTCCACTCCGCCGCGTCGAGCGAGGTGGACTCGAACGGCACGTAGCCGCGGCCGCCGAACTCGTCGATGAAGAGGTACCACTTCTCCTCGGTGTTGGACTTGAAGATCGTCGGGCCCTCGCCCTGGTTGATGCCGCCGCTGATCGAGTTCGCCTTGCCGATGCAGTCGGTGACGTACTCCCAGTCGGTCGAGAGCAGCTCGTCCGAGCGCTCCGCGAGGATGAACTTCGAGCACGGCGTGGACGACGTGTTGTTCCGCTCGTCCTTGGTGAAGCGGTAGAACGTGCCGTCGTCGTCCTGCGCGACGGTGGAGTCGATGACGGAGTAGCCCGGGTCGACCCACACCTGCGCCTCGGAGAACGTCACGAAGTCGCGCGTCGTCGCGTACATCATGCGGTTGTAGCTGTTGCCGGTGTGGCCGGGGTCGTCCTCCGCGTAGAGCTTCGACGCCCAGAACACCACGTACGCGTCGATCGACTCGTCGTAGTACGCCTCGGGCGCCCACGTGTTGCCCGCGGTCTCCGGGGAGACCTCGACGAGGCGCTGGTCGGTCCAGTTCACGAGGTCCGTGGACTCCCAGACCATGATCGACCGCGAGCCCTGCCGCTGTGCCGCGTCCCAGCCGTTGCCGTCGTAGATCCGCAGGTCGGTGGCGATCTGGTAGAACTTGTCGCCCTCGGGCGAGCGGATGATGAAAGGGTCCCGCAGGCCCTTCTCGCCGAGCTCCGACGTCAGCACGGGCTGGTTGTCGTTGAGGTTCTGGTAGTTCAGCGGGTCGTTGCCCTGGCTCAGGCCGAAGTACACCTGCTCGCCCGTGGCGGTGCCCTCGCCGACGAAGTACGAGAACAGGTAGCCCTCGAGCTCCTCCTGCTCGGGCAGCGGCGGCACGTGCGCGGTCAGCTCGCGCGTCGCGGTCGCCGCGCCGACGGTGGCCGTGGCGGTGAGCGTGACCGTCTCGGCGTCCTCGCCGTGGGCGGGGCGCGTCACCTCGCCGGTCGGCGTGACGGTGGCCGACGACGACGCCCAGCTCACGCTCGCACCGTGGAGGCCGGTGGTGGGCAGGGTCAGGTGACCGCGCACGTCGTCGAGGTTCGCGACCTCGATCGCCGCGACGGCGGCCTCGGCCTTCGCCTGGTCACCGTCGCCCGGGAGCACCGTGACGACGAAGGCGCGCGTCTCGCTCGTGCCGCGCAGCGCGACCGTGGCGGTGAGCGTCGCGGTCGCGGGCTCCTCGCCCGCGGCGGGACGCGTCACGGTGCCGTCGGCGGCGACGACGCCGTCGTCCGACGTGGCCCACGTGACGGCGGACCCGCCGACACCCTTCGCGGGCAGCGCGAGGTCCGTGACGACGGCGCTCGTGTCGCCGAGGTCGAGCGCGGCGGCGTCGGCGGCCACCGCCTCCGCCGCGCCGTCCGCGGCGAGGTCCGCGACCTCCTGCGCCGTGAGCGCGCGGTCGTAGAGCCGGAAGTCCTTCATGCGGCCCTTGAAGAGGTTGTCCGCCGCGTACGCGGACCTCCCGAGCGCGTTGGCCGTCGTGGTGCCGCCGCCGATCGCGCCCGGGGTGATGGTCACCGCGGTGTTCTGCCCGACCTGCGCGCCGTCCTCGTACAGGCGCGCGGTGCCGTCGGCGAGCGTGTAGGTCACGGTCTTCCACACGCCGCGGGCGAGCGGCGCCGCCGGTGCCTTCGCGGTGTTCTGCTCGCGACCCCAGGCGAGGTCGGAGATGGTCGCGCGGTAGTTCGCGTTCCCGGTCGAGAACAGGTAGCCGTCCCCGGACTGCGGGGTGCCCACGGCCGGGTTGCCGAGGGTGTAGAAGAAGTAGTTCCCCGAGAGGGTCGGGTCGATCCAGACGTCGGCGCTCACCGTGACGGCGTCCGTGCCGGCGAGCAGGTCGTCGGGGAGGTCGACGTGGTTCGAGCCGCCGAAGGTCAGCCCCTGGCCCTCGAGCCAGCCGCCACCGGTGCCCACCAGCGTCGCGTCCAGACCGCTGCCCGACGCGTCGTGCGCGACGGTGCCCGCGGTCTCGTCGAGCGGCAGCCACAGCTGCAGGCCGTCCGTCGTGGGTGCTGCGGTGGCGACCGCCCCGGCGGCGGTCGTCGCAGTGGTGGTCGTGGCCGGCGCAGGTGACGCGGCGGCGGTCGCCGCGGTCGCGAGCGGTGCCACCAGCGCGAGCCCGAGCGCACCGGCGAGCGCGCGCCGGCGCGACCGTGCTGCGGGCGGTCTGGCCGGTGGAGTGGCGTGGCGTGAGGTCATCGATGACTCCTCGTCGTCGTACCCCGGCGTCGTCGCCGGGCGGCGCGGCCCGTCGTCGGACCGGTGGATGTGAACGCTAACAGGACCGCCTCGGGACGGGACAGGTCCCGTCCCGGAACGATCAGGAACGAACGGCGCGCACGAGCGCACGGTGGGGCCCCGAGGCCGCGAGTCCACCTCACGGCCCCGGGGCCCCACCGCACGGACGGCGTCAGCCGCAGTCGAGCGCGTCGTGGGCGACGTCGACGCTCCCCGTCACCTCCTCGCCGTCGAGCACGGCGCTCGCCGTCACCGTCGCCGAGCCCGCGGGCACGGTCGCGGCACGCGCCGGGAACGACTGGTACGCGTTCCTGCCGGGTGCGACGTCGGCGAACGCCTTCTCGCCGTACGGCGTCGAGAGCGTCACGTCGACGGGCACGTCCTCACCGTTCGTCGCGCGGACCGCGACGTACACCTTGCCCGCGAGGCACCGCGGCTGCGCCGTCACCTCGAGGTCGACGCCCGGGACGGCGTCACCCGCCGCGAACTCCCATGTGTCGACCTCGACCAGGTCCTCACCCTCCGGACCGGAGAACGTGAAGTACACGTCGTGCACCCCGGCGACGCCGGAGAGCTCCGCCGTGACCTCGGACCACTCTCCGACCGGGGAGTCGAGCTCGACCGTCCCCACCACCGGACCGGTGCGGTCGTCGAGGCGCACCTCGACCCGGGCCCCCGCCACCAGCGGCTTCACGCGCGCCGTGACGGACGTCGCGCCGTCGCCGAAGTCGACCGACGAGAGCGCCGACCAGTCCCCGTCGTCCACGTCACGGACGACGAGGTTCGGCGCATCGTCACCGAACTGCGCGGAGCCGCGGTCGACCGCCTCGGTGGTCAGACCCTGCTGCCAGCCGAACGTCTCGGCCTCGATCACCCGGAACGGGTCGAAGTCCTTGACCTGGTCCGGACCGGCGTAGTCGCCCACGACCTGCTGGATCGTGCCGTCCGCGTTGAACGTCAGCTCCTGGATGTGCGGGCTGCGGTAGCCCTGGGTCGTGTTCCCGGTGATCCGCTTGTTGAGCGTCGGGGCGTGGTACGTGAAGTAGAACTTGCCGTCGAGCTCGAACACGGACTGGTGGTTGTTGCCCCCGGTGCCGGCGCCGAAGAACTGCGACTGGTTGGGGAACAGCACGCCCGCGTACGTCTCCTTGGGGAACGACATCGGGTCGTCGGACATCATGTAGCCGATCTGCCCGCCGCCGGGGTACCCGGGCAGCGGCGTCTGGTTCCCGCCGAAGTCGTTCCCGCCGAAGTGGGACGAGTACGAGAGGTAGTACGTGCCCTCGCGCTCGAACACCTGCGCCGCCTCGAACGCGACGGGCGCGTCCACCACGGCGGCCGTGCCCTGCGTCGAGACCATGTCGTCGCCGAGCTCGATGACGCGGATGTTCTTCGGGTTGTTGAAGCGCTCAGCCGCCGGCATCGACGTCGACGCCGGGCCACCGCCGAAGTACAGGTACGCGTCGCCGTCGTCCGTGACGAGCGGGGCCGGGTCGAACTTCCACGCGACCGCCTCGGCGCCCGGCGTGCGGCCGTCGATCAGCGTGCTGTCGCGCTCGCTCGTCCAGGGACCCAGCGGGGACTCCCCCGTGATGACGTTCGAGGACCCGCCGCCGTTGGCGTAGTAGAGGAAGTACTTCTCCTCGCCGTCGACGACCTTCTTCGCCATGCCCGGCGCCCACGAGTTGTTCGTGAACGGCGCGACGCCCTGCGGTCCCGCGACCTGGATCTCGCCGTGGTCGGTCCAGTTCACGAGGTCCTCGGACGAGATGAGCGTGATCTGGTTGATGTCCCCGTAGTTGATCTGCGGCGAGACTCCCGTGGCGGGGTCGGGCTCGTAGCCCTGCGTGTCGTTCGTCATGTAGAGGTAGACCCGGCCGTCGTCCACGAAGCCGAACGCGTCCGCGCCGAACTTGTGCGAGATCAGCGGGTTGTGCTCACCCGGGATCTTGCCGAGCACCTCGATCGTCCGCGACGCGGGCGGCGGCGGTGGCGCCCCGACGACCGACACGTCGTCGAGCACGAAGTCCATGAGGTGCGTCGCCGGGTCGGACGACGGCGAGCTCGTCCACGGCGTCTCGAAGAACAGGCGCGCGGTCCCGACGCTCTGGGACGCCGGGATGGTGAACGTCCCGGAGATCGTCGCCCACTGGCCCCGCGTCGCCGTGACGCTCACCAGGTTCGTGTAGGACCCGCCGCCGTAGTGCATGGTGGCGAAGAACTGCTTGGTCGCCGGGCTCTCCGCGGCGGTGTACTTGATCTTCGCGGTGAGCTCGTACGTCTCCCCTGCCTGCACCTTGCCGCTCAGGTCCTGCATCGGCCCCGACCCGGTCGTTGCCCGGTCCGTCATCAGCGCGGCCGCGTCGCCCGAGGCCGCGTCGGCCGTCGTCGAGAGGGTGCCGCCGTCGGTCGCGTTCCCGTTGTTGACGAACCACCCCGAGGTGCCGTCCTCGAACCCGCCGTTGACGACGAGCTCCTCGTCGGCGGCGTAGGACGGCAACGTCGCCGTGAGCGACGCGGCCACCAGCGCGGCGAGCGCGGTCCCCGCGAGGACGCGCCGGGACCGGCGTCGTCGTCGATGGTGCATGTCCATGGATCCTCCTTGATCACGTCCCTGCTCTGACCCGTCCTCGCGGTGCTCGCGAGGACGGTGCTGCACGACGGCCTCGTCGCCGTCGCGGGTCGACCCTCCTCTCCGTCCTCGGACGGTGCCCGGCCGGCCGTCCCGGCCGGGCACCCCCGTCACCCGCCGTAGGGGAGCGTGCGCGAGTGCGACGCCCCGTCGCCCGCGCGGGTCACCGTCACCGTGACCTCGCCCGCGGGCGCGTCGGCGAGCCGTGTCGCGAACGCCTGGTAGGCGTTCCTCCCGGGCTCGACGTCCGTGAAGGTCCGGCTGCCGTACGGCGTGGCCATGACGACGTCGACCGGGACGTCCTCCTCGTTCGTCACCCGGACCGCGACGTGGTCCCTGCCGCCCAGCGCCCGCAGGTCGGCCTCGGCCGCGAACGCGACCGGCGGCGGCGCCACCTCGACGAGCGACGCGAGCGCGAGGGCGAGCGCCCGGGCCGGCGCGTCGGCCTGGTTCTGGGTCGACGGCGTCGTCGTGGCGCGCGCCCACGCGAGGGCCCGTGCGACCTCGGCCCACGAGTCGGGCGTGTGGTCCGCGGCGTCGAGCGCCTCGGCCCGGGCGACGAGCGCGTCGAGCGCCGTGGTGTCGGCACCGCCGTCGGCGTCGAGCACGTCGCTCAGCAGGAAGTGGTCGACGTCCACGTGACCGCCGGTCTGCTCCTTGGCGTAGGAGAAGAGGCCGAACCGGTAGCCCATGAAGTGCGACAGGCTCCAGTCCATGACGAGCGGACCCTGCGGCGCGCCGAGCGGCTGCCACGTGGCCCCGTCGAGGCTGTAGGAGTACTGGACCCACAGCTGGCCCGGGCGCGAGGCGAAGTCGGCGTCCGCCTTGAGGTGCACGTCGGTGCCCGCGCCCAGCGGGACCTGCGAGCCGGCGACGAACGACTCGACGGCGTCGCGGTCGATCGTCTCCGTGAACGGCTGGAGCCGGGTGACGAGGCCGAGCGTGCGCGCGCCGTCCACCTGCTGGATCCCCGCGTACGCGAAGCTGCGACCGTAGACCGCGAGCCCGGCGACGTCGCCGTCGCGCATCCCGGAGACGTCGAGCCGCGCCTCGGCGGACGACGTCGGGCCGAACGTGCGCTGGCCGAGCGTGTTGCGCGCCTCCTCGAGGTACGTGAGGTCGCGACCGGGCGCCTTGGTGTACTCGGCTTCCCCCGTGACGACGTGCCCGTTGGTCAGGCGCAGCCATCCCTCGCGCTCGGTGAGGGACCAGTAGCGGTTGTCCGGCGCGTGGTTCCACTGCCACGCGAGGTCGAGGTCGGACCCGTTGTACGCGACCTCCTCCGCCGTGGGGTGCTCGCGGTCCGGCGCCCGGCCGACGAGCGAGACGTCGTCGAGCAGGTACTCGACGCTCGACGACGGCGGCTGCGGGTTCCCCCACGGCGTCTCCACGGCGAGCTTGAAGGTGCTCACGTCGGCGTCGGCGGGCACGGTGTACGTGCCGCGGACCGTGGTCCACTCCCCCGGGACCGCGTTCGCCCACGCGAGGGTCTTCACGCCGTCGCCCCAGTCGCCGACGACGTTGAACCGGACCTGCGCCGGCCCCGCGTCGTACCGCACCCGGGCCGAGACCTCGTACGTGACGCCTGCCTGGACCTCTCCGCCGAGCTGCTGGTTCGGTCCCGACCCGTTGAGCGTGCGGCCGCTCACCCGCAGCGCGGCGGTGCCCGACGCCGGGGCGGTGGTGTCCCGCGCGACGGTCGCCCCGTACTGCGCGCCCCAGGGCGCGGTCGTCGCGTCCTCGAACCCGGGGTTGGTCACGAGCTCGACGTCGAGCAGCGACTCGTCGTACACCGGCGCGTCCGGCACCTCCCACACGGTGTCGCTGAACGCCTTGTGCTCGGCGTCGTTCGCGAAGTCGTCCGACGCGACGATGCTCTTGAGCCGCTCGCGCCGCTCGGTCGCCTCGTCGAGCACGATCGGCTTGGTGAACGTGTCGCCCACGCGGACCGAGCCGTCGTCCCCGAAGGTCGGCCAGCCGTCCTCCCACGTCGCCGGGATGAGCGCAGGGATGCGGCCGAGGGGGTACGTGTCCCGGAAGAACATGCCCCACCACTCGTACCCGCCGTCGCCGTCGGGCACCTCGACGAGGCCGCCCTGGGCGAAGCCGTCGGAGTTGAGCGCGCTGCGCGCCTCGTAGGGGTTGGACCCGTCCTCGGTCTGGTAGCGGCCGAGCAGGTGCGGCGAGCGGAACAGCACCTCCTGACGCCCCTGCCCCGGGGGCCACGTGATGATCGCGACGTAGTACTGGCCGTCGATGTGGTGGACCTGCGCGCCCTCGAACAGCCCGCCGATGAACGGCTCGCCCGCGTAGTCCTGGGCCCGGAAGATGTTCGGGTAGTCCGCGACGATCTCGGTGAGGTCGTCGTCCAGCCGCACGGCGCTCGTCGCCCCGGACCCGTAGAAGATGTACGGCGTCCCCCCGTTCGCGTCGTCGAAGAACAGCGAGGGGTCGTGCAGCCCGCGGCCGAGCGGCGTGCGCTCCCAGGCACCGTCCTCGACGTCGTCGGTGCGGAAGAGGTACGAGCCGCCGAGGTCGTTGGTGTTGAACACGACGTAGAACGTGCCGTCGTGGTACCGCAGCGACGACGCCCACTGCCCGTTGCCGTAGCCGTTCTGCCCGTTGCGCAGCGACGACACGTCGCCGGTGCCCAGCCGGTCGTACACGTAGTTGACGATCTCCCAGCTCACGAGGTCGTACGACTTCATGATCGGGGCGCCGGGCGCGAGGTGCATCGTCGTGCTGATCATGTAGTAGACGTCGCGACCCTCGTCGTTCTCCGCGGCAGGGACCCGCGTGACGCTGATGTCGGGGACGTCGCTGCGCAGCAGCGGGACGTCGTACGTGCCGTCACCGTTGTCCGTGGTCGTCAGGCCGGAGAGCGGGAGGTCCTGCTCGTCCGCGGTCGCGGTGCCGGCCGCACCGCCCGTCGCACCCAGGGTCAGGGCGCTCGCGAGCGCGATCGCGAGCGCTCGGCGGCGCCGCCCGTCGTGCCGTGCTGTCATGCCGTTCCTCCTCGTCGAGGTCCTGCAGCGTGCTGTCGTCGATGCGGACGTCGCCCCCGCGTCCGCCGTTCCCTCGCGGCCCGTCGGACCGGCCACGAGGCGGAGCCGTCATCCGGCTCAGGAGCGGGACGGTCTGCGTCGTGGTTCCATGGCCTGCTCTCCTCGTCGAGAGTCCCGCGCACACCGCGGTGTGTGAGCGTTCACAACGAGCACCACCGTAGTGTGAGCGTTCACATGGCGCAATGGCTCCGGCCGGCCCACGGCGGACGTCCCGCCGTCCCCGGTACCGGGGGACGACGGGACGCCGGACGGGCGGTGGGCTCGTGGCGCGACGCCCACGCCCGGTGCGGGAAGGGGGCTACCGCCGTCGGACGACGAGCACGCGCTGCAGGATGACGAACACGAGCAGCAGCGCGCCGATGACGATCTTCGTCCACCAGGACGAGAGCGTGCCCTCGAACGTGATGATCGTCTGGATCAGGCCGAGCACGAGCACGCCGAGGACCGACCCCAGCACGAAGCCGGTCCCGCCGGTGAGGAGCGTGCCGCCGATGACCACGGCGGCGATCGCGTCGAGCTCCATGCCCACACCGGTCAGGGAGTAGCCCGACCGGGAGAACATCGCGAACAGCAGACCGCCGATCCCGGCGCACGTGCCGCTCACCACGTAGACCAGCACCTTGGTGCGCGCGACGGGCAGACCCATGAGCATCGCGGACTGCTCGCCGCCACCGATCGCGTAGACCGTCCGGCCGAACTGCGTGTAGTGCAGCAGGAAGAACGCGGCGGCGACGACGACGAGGGCCACCACGACGGCCGTCGTCACGCGCCACTCGGGACCGAGCTGCTGGCTCCAGCTCGCGATGGACACGAACGTCTCGTCGGTGATCGGGATCGACTCGAGGCTGATGACGTAGCAGAGGCCTCGTGCGAGGAACATCGCCGCCAACGTCGCGATGAACGGTTGGATGTCGAAGACGTGCACCATGATGCCGACGACGAACCCGAGGACGGTGCCGATCAGCACGACCAGCGGGATGACGACGGCGGCGGGCCACCCGCTCTGCAGCAGGGACGCCGCGGTGACGCCCGACAGGGCGACGACGGCGCCCACGGACAGGTCGATGCCGCCCGTGAGGATCACGAACGTCATGCCCACGGCGAGCACGATGAGGAACGAGTTGTTGATGAACAGGTTCGAGATGACGCGCCCGGAGAGGAAGTTCTCGTACCGGCTGCCGCCGACGGCGAGCATGAGCGCGAGGACGACGAACGTGCCGACCACGGGCAGGTAGCGGCGGTCCAGCCGGATGCGCGACGAGAAGCGCGTCGCCATGCCGGCGGTCGTGCCGGCCGCGTGCGATGGCTCGTTGCCCGGTTCCCGGGGCGAGGTGGGCGTGGGCGTCTTGACGGTGGACATCAGGCGGTCACCTCCGCGGCCTGGGCGGGCGTGCGCGCCGCGCGGCGTCGTCGGGCGGCGATCATCTCGCGCGCCTTCGGCGACTGCGCGAGGCAGACCGCGATGACGACGATCGCCTTGAACAGCGGCGTCACGGACGGCGAGATGCCCAGCATCGTCACCGTGAGCGTGAGCGTCTGGATGACGAGGACGCCCACGAGCGTCCCCGAGAGCGAGAACTTGCCGCCGGCGAGCGACGTGCCGCCGATGACGACGGCGAGGATCGCGTCGAGCTCGATGAACAGGCCGGCGTTGTTCGCGTCGGCCGCCATGACGTTCGAGCTGATGATGAGGCCGGCGACACCGGCGAAGAGGGCGCTGACGGCGTAGACGGTCCAGATGATCGTCCGCGCCCGCACCCCGGCGAGGCGGCTGGCCTCGGGGTTGATGCCGACCGACTCGATGAGCATCCCGAGCGCGGTGCGCCGCGTGAGCAGCGCCACGGCCGCGAACACCAGACCGGCGATGATCACCGCGACGGGCAGCCCGAGCCAGAACCCGGACCCGAGGGTCCGGAACGGCTCGCTGTTGACGGTCGTGATCTGACCGCCCGTGATGAGCATCGCGACACCGCGCCCGGCGGTCATGAGGACGAGCGTCGCGATGATGGGCTGGATCCCGAGCACCGAGACGAGGAAGCCGTTCCACACCCCGAGGACGAAGGACAGCGCGAGCGCGATCCCGATGGCCACGAGGACGGTGGTGACGCTGCCGGGGTCCGGCGACGACGCGATGAAGCTCAGGGCGACGGCTCCGGAGATCGCGACGACCGCGCCGACCGAGAGGTCGATGCCGCGCGTCGCGATGACGAGCGTCATGCCGAGGGCGACGAGCAGCAGGGGCGCGCCGTTCTTCAGCAGGTTGATCAGCGCACCGAACAGGTGGCCGTCCTGCACCCGCACCGACAGGAAGCTCGGGCGGTTGACCGTGTTGGCGACGAGCAGCGCGACCAGCGCGACGACCGGCCAGAACAACCGGTGGTGGTACACCCGCTGCCAGGTGGACGTGGTGGCGGTCATGACGTGGGGCCTCCGCTCGCGATGAGCTCGACGACGCTCTCGACGGAGACGTCGTCGTCGTTGGTGATCTCGGCGACCTTGACCCGGTCGCGCAGCACGGCGATCCGGTGGCTGAGGCGCAGGACCTCCTCGAGCTCCGCCGAGATGAACAGGACCGACATGCCCTCGCTCGCGAGCTGCGCCACGAGCTTCTGGATCTCGGCCTTGGCGCCGACGTCGATGCCGCGTGTGGGCTCGTCGAGGATGAGCAGCTTGGGAGCGGTCGCGAGCCAGCGCGCGAGGAGTACCTTCTGCTGGTTGCCGCCCGACAGGTTCTTGATGAGCGCGTCCGGGTTCGCGGGCCGGATGGCGAGCGCCTGGATGTACTTGTCGACGAGCTCGTCGACCTGCTTGCGCGGCAGGCGCCGCGCCCAGCCGCGCTCGGCCTGGAGCCCGAGGACGATGTTCTCGCGGATCGTCAGGTCGCCGACGATGCCCTCCGCCTTGCGGTGCTCCGAGGAGAACGCGATCTTCTCGCGCATCGCCGCGCGCGGGGTGCGCAGCCGGCGGACCAGCCCGCCGATGCGCGTCTGGCCCGTGTCGGCGTGGTCGGCACCGGCGAGCAGGCGTGCGAGCTCGGTACGGCCAGAGCCGAGGAGGCCGGCCAGGCCGACGACCTCGCCCGCGTGGATGTCGAGGTCGAACGGCTGGATCGAGCCCTTGCGACCGAGCCCGACCGCCTGGACGAACGGCGTCGTGTCCGCGCCGTCGGCCGCGGTCCGCTTCGGCGCCTCGTCGAGCTCCGACAGGACTTCGAGCGACGTGCCGATCATCTTCGACACGAGCTCGAGCCGCGGCAGCTCGGCGGTGCGGTACTCCCCGACGAGTCGGCCGTTGCGCAGCACCGTCATGCGGTCGGAGATCTCGTAGACCTGCTCGAGGAAGTGCGAGACGAAGAGGATGGCCACGCCCTCGTCCCGCAGGCGGCGGACGACGGCGAAGAGCTGGGCGACCTCGTCCGCGTCGAGGCTCGAGGTCGGCTCGTCGAGGATGAGCACCTTGACGTCGACGACGAGCGCGCGGCTGATCGCCACGAGCTGCTGGATGGCGAGCGAGTGCGACGAGAGCGAGGACGCGGGGTCGATGCGCAGGTTGAGACGCTCGAGCATCTCCCCCGCCCGGCGGCGCGTCGCGCGCCAGTCGATGGCCCCGGCGCGGCGGAGCTCGTGCCCGAGCATGATGTTCTCGGCGACGGAGAGGTTCTCGCAGAGGTTGACCTCCTGGTACACCGTCGAGACCCCGGCCTCCTGGGCCTCGCCCGGGCCGGAGAACGTGTGCTCGGTGCCGTCGACGACGATCCGGCCGGCGTCGATCGAGTAGACGCCGGTGAGCGCCTTGATGAGGGTGGACTTGCCGGCACCGTTCTCACCCATGAGGGCGTGGACCTCGCCGGGACGCAGGGTGAGGTCCACGCCGTCGAGCGCCTTGACGCCCGGGAACTCGATCGAGATCCCGGTCATCTGGACGACGGGCGGACCGTCCGTGCTGGGGATTGTCATCGCTGACCTTCCGTACTGCGATCGACGTGCGGCGATCGACGGCTCACGACCGGTCCCGCGACCGGCCGCACCTGATGGCGGTCGCGGGGGGGGGGGGGGGGGCCCCCCCCCGCGCCCCCCCGCGGCGGGGGGGCGGGGGGCGGGGGGGGGGCGGCGCCCCCCCGGGGGGGGCCCGCCGCGGGCGCGCGCGC
>NZ_JBHUUP010000016.1:64563-90731 GCF_042670945.1 Cellulosimicrobium sp. NPDC057127 | reverse complement strand
TGCGGTCCGGCGCTCGCGGTGGGGGCCGCGCGGGCCCCCGCCCGGGCCGGGGCCCGGCCGCACCTGTGGGCGGTCGCGCGCGGGGGCCGCGCGGACCCCCGGCGCGCGACCGGTCCGCGGGGGCTCGGGAGCGCGTCGGCGCTCCCCGCCCGTGGGCGGCGCCCCGGAGGGCGCCGCTCCGTCGGGGTCAGTACTCGCGGGTCGGCAGGGCCTCGATGGCCTGCTCCTGCGTGAAGGACTGGTCCTCGACGACGATGCGCTTCTCGACCTCCTCGCCGGCGACGACCTTCTTGATGACCTCGGCGAGGTCCGGGCCGAGCAGCGGGTTGCACTCGACGATGAAGTTGATCTTGCCGTCGGCGAGCGCCTGCATGCCGTCCTTGACCGCGTCGACCGTGACGATCTTGATGTCCTCGCCCGGCACCATGCCCGCGGCCTCGATCGCCTCGATCGCGCCCAGGCCCATGTCGTCGTTGTGCGCGTAGACGAGGTCGATGTCGTCGTGCGCCTGGAGGAAGCCCTCCATGACCGTCTTGCCCTCGGACCGCGTGAAGTTACCGGTCTGCGAGTCGATGATGGTGACGTTCGGGTTGTCCGCGGTCGCCGACTCGAAGCCGGTCTTGCGGTCGATCGCCGGGGCGGCGCCCGTGGTGCCCTGGAGCTCGACGACGTTGATCGGCTCGGTGGCGAGGTTCTCGCTGACCCACTCGCCGGCCATCTCGCCCTCGAGCACGAAGTCCGAGCCGATGAACGACTCGTACAGCGACTCGTCCTCGGAGTCGACGGCGCGGTCGGTCAGGACGACCGGGATGCCGGCCTGCTTGGCCTCCTCGAGCACCGAGTCCCAGCCGGACTCGACCACCGGGGAGAACGCGATGACGTCCACGCCCTGCGCGATGTAGGACCGGATCGCCTGGATCTGGTTCTCCTGCTTCTGCTGCGCGTCGGAGAACTTGAGGTCGAAGCCGTTCTCCTCGGTGAGCGTGTCCTGGATGGACTTCGTGTTCGCCGCGCGCCAGCCGGACTCCGCGCCCACCTGCGAGAAGCCGACGGTGATGAGGTCGCCGCCGCCTCCGCCGTCACCGCCGGCGGAGTCGCCGCCGCCGTCGCTGCCGCCGCTGCTGCACGCCGCGAGTGCGAGCACCGCCGCGCCGGCGAGGACACCAGTCAGACGCGTGCGCGCCTTGGTCGTGCTGAACATGCTCTCCTCCTTGAGATGCGGTGCCCGGCGCCGTGCCGGGTCCGATCGTGACCCGACCCAACGGCTGCGATGCCTGTTGAGTCTTGTTGGTACGTGTTCAGATGTGTCATTGTCTAGCGTTGTCGGAGCCCGGAAAGCAAGCCCTGCACCGCTGCAGCGCATAACTCTTCGGTAACTCCCGCCGTCACCCACCACGCCCGGTCCGGGGCACGTTCGCCGACCCGGGGTGTGTGAGCGATCACACCGACGTCCGGCTCTGATGTTAGCGCTCACACGCACGAGCGTGAAGAGCCCCGGGATCACGGTCCGGTCACGGACCGCGCCCGGGGCTCTCGAGCCGTCCCCCGACGGCCGGGCGGCGGAGGAGGTGCCGCCCGGCCGACGGGAACGGCTCCCGCTAGCGGCGCGCGAGGCGCAGCACCGACCAGGACACCGCGGGCAGCTCGGCGCGAGCCCTGTCGTCGGCCACCTTCGCCGTGGTGTTCGGCGCGGGCACGACGCTCGTCGCGTCGTCGGCCGTCGCCTGCCACGTGTGGTCCGGGTTGGACAGGGTGAGCGCCTCCACGAGACGCAGCCCGGGGAAGCCCCGCAGGTCGACGTCGAGGTCGATCGCCCGCGTCGTGGACCGGTTGACCGCGAACAGCACGAGGTCGCCGCTCTCGGGGTCGTGCGTCGCCACGGCGTCGAGCACGGGGACCGCGCCGAAGCGCTCGGTCTCCTCGGTCGGCGACTGCACCGCGACCCGCAGCACCTCGCCCGCGGCGTGGCGCGCGGTGAGCGCGAACGGGTGGAACGTCGTCTGGCGCCACGACCGACCGCCGGGCTCGGTCATGATCGGCGCGATGACGTTGACGAGCTGCGCGAGCGACGCGGCGTGCACGCGGTCCGTGTTGCGCAGCAGCGAGACGAGGAGGCTGCCCACGACGACGGCGTCCGCGACGTTGTAGCGGTCCTCGAGCAGCACGGGCGCGACCGGCCAGTCGTCGCCCGACGGCGGCTTCGACTCGGCGCGCTTCTGGTACCACACGTTCCACTCGTCGAACGAGATGTGGATCCGCTTGGTGTGCTTCCCCGCGGCCCGCACCTGGTCGGCGGTCGCGGCGACCGACTCCACGAAGTGGTCCATGTCCACGGCCGAGGCGAGGAACGACGCGAGGTCGCCGTCCTCCTCCCAGTAGTACGCGTGCGCCGAGACGTGGTCGACGTGCTCGTACGCCTCCGTGAGCACCACGCGCTCCCACTCGCCGAACGTCGGCATGTCGGAGCTCGACGAGCCGCAGACCACCAGCTCGACGCCCGGGTCCATCATGCGCATCGCCCGCGCGGTCTCGGCCGCGAGGCGCCCGTACTCCTGCGGCGTCTTGTGGCCGATCTGCCACGGGCCGTCCATCTCGTTGCCGAGGCACCACATCCGGACGCGGTACGGGTCCTCGACGCCGTGGGCGCGGCGCCGGTCCGACCAGAAGGAGCCACCCGGCACGTTGCAGTACTCGAGCAGGTCGAGCGCCTCCTGGACGCCGCGCGTCCCGAGGTTGACGGCCATCATCGGCTCGACGTCCGCCTTCGCGGCCCAGCGCATGAACTCGTCGACGCCCACGAGGTTCGGGTCGCTCGAGTGCCACGCGAGGTCGAGCCGTGTCGGGCGCTGCTCCACGGGCCCGACGCCGTCCTCCCAGCGGTAGCCGGAGACGAAGTTGCCCCCGGGGTACCGCACGGTCGTGACGCCGAGCTCGCGCACGAGGTCGAGGACGTCGCCCCGGAAGCCGTCGGCGTCGGCGGTCGGGTGACCGGGCTCGTGGATGCCGGTGTAGACGCAGCGGCCGAGGTGCTCGACGAACGAGCCGAAGGTCCGGCGGCGGACGGGCCCCACGACGAAGGCGGGGTCCAGGGTGAGGGTCGCGGAGTGCATGTCGGAGCTCCTGTACGGCCGGCGCACGCCGGCGGACGGGTCGGAGGACGCCTCGGCGTCCCGGTGGGGTGGCGGTGCGCGCCTACTTGATGGCGCCGAGCGAGAGCCCGCCCTGCCAGTACTTCTGGAGTCCCAGGAAGGCGGCCACGAGCGGCAGGACGGAGACGAGCGAGCCGGTCACGATGAGGTTCCAGACCTGCTCGCCGCCGGAACCGGCGTTCGACAGCGCCTGCCAGTTGTTGAGGCCGACCGTGACGGGCAGCAGGGTCGTGTCGCGCAGCATCGCGAGCGGGAGGAAGAAGTTGTTCCACGTCGCGACCGTCGTGAGCAGCAGCACCGTCACCATCGCGGGCCTCAGGAGCGGCATCGCCACCTGGGCGAACAGGCGGAGCTCCCCCGCGCCGTCCACGCGTCCGGCGTCGAGCATCTCGTCGGGGATCGCGTCCTGCGCGTACACCCGGACCAGGTAGACCCCGATCGGGCTGAGCAGCGACGGGAGGATGACCGCCCACATGGTGTTGACGAGCCCGAAGCTGCTCAGGAGCACGAACGTCGGGATGACGAGCGCCGTCATCGGGACCATGACCGCGCCCAGCAGGAGCGAGAAGAAGAGGCCCTTCCCGCGGAACCGGTACTTGGCGAGCCCGTAGCCCGCGAGGACGGCGAGGACCGTCGACCCGACGCCGCCGGCGAAGGCGTACACGAACGAGTTGCGGAACCATGTCCAGTAGATGCCGCCCTGGTGCGCGAACAGGCCCTGGACGTTGTCCCAGAGGGAGAACTCGTCGTTGAACCAGAGCGCGCCGCCCGACCCGACGAAGAGCCCGCTGTTGGACTTCGTCGAGCCGACGACCAGCCACCACAGGGGCGTGACGAAGTAGACGACGAGCAGCAGGAGGAAGACGTGGGAGCCGATGCGGCGGGGGCGCTTCGTCGTCCCCGGGCCCGTCGCCCCCGCCGGACGTCGCGTGGCGGCGCGACCCGTTCCGCGGTCGGTCGAGATGGTGGTCATGACGTGAGTCCGCTCTGCTTGCGCGTGGAGTAGAGGAAGACGTAGGAGCCGATGAACACGACGATCCCGAGCGCGAACGCGATGGTCGACGCGTAGTTGAACTGGCTGTACGAGAACGCCAGCGAGTACGCGTACATGTTCGGCGTGTACGACGACGGGATCGCGCCCTGGGCGACGCTGCGCAGCACCTGCGGCTCCGTGAAGAACTGGAGCGTGCCGATGAGGGAGAAGATGACGACCATCACGAGCGACGACGAGATCATCGGCACCTTGATGCGCAGCGCGACCTGCCGCCCGTTGGCGCCGTCGATGCGCGCGGCCTCGTAGACCGACGGGTCGATCGCGCGGAGCGCCGCGTAGATGATGATCATGTAGTACCCGACCCACTGCCACGTCACGATGTTGACGAGGCTGCCGAAGATCGCGCTCGAGCTGAGGAAGTCCGGCGCCGCCAGCCCGAACAGCCCGAAGAGGTCCGTCGCGGGCCCGAAGCGCGGGCTGTAGAGGAACCCCCACATCAGCGCGCCGATGACGGCGGGGATCGCGTACGGGACGAAGATGAGCAGGCGGGACGCCCGCGACAGCCGCGTGGCGAGCGTGTCGAGGACGAGCGCCGCGAGCAGCGCGACGACGATCTGGATCGGGACCATGACGAGGACGAAGCGCGCGACGCGCAGCAGCCCCTCGAGGAAGATCGTGTCGGTGAAGGCCTTGACGTAGTTGTCGGCCCCGACGAAGACGCTCCTGCCTCCGGTCGCGATGCCCTTGTTGTGCAGGCTCATCCAGAACGCGTACGCGAGCGGCGCGACGAGGAAGAGGACGAACACGACGGCGAAGGGAGCGACGTAGAACCAGCCCCAGCGCTGACGCCGGGAGTCGATCGCCGTGCGGCGCCGGACGACCGTGCCGGCGGGCGCGTCGACCGGGCGGTGCGTGGTGGTAGCGGACATCGATGTCTCCGATGGTCGGACGGTCGAGGGGGTCCGTGGGCCGCCCCGGCGGGGCGGCCCACGGACCGGGGTCACTCCGTGACCGTGAAGCCCTGCTCCTGGGCGTACTGGACGAGGGCGTCCTGGATGGCGCCCAGCGCGGTCGCCGCGTCGGAGTCGTTCTCGACCATCGCGAACAGCGCCTGCGTCTGCTGGTCGTACGCGTACGTCTGGAAGGGGCTGAACGCGAAGCCCTGGTACCCGGCGGCGGCGTCGAGGAACACGTCCTCGTTGATCTTCTGCCCGCCGAAGAAGTCGTACTCGAGCTGCGTGAAGTAGTCGGACTCGAGGATCGGGTTCCACTGCGGGAACAGGGCCGCCTCCTCGATGCCGAGCTTCCACGCCTCCTCGTCGCCGAACAGGCCCATCGCCACCTCGGCGGCGGCCTCCTTGTCGGACGCCTGCGACGTCACGGCGAAGGTGGAACCACCCCAGTTGACCTGGACGGGGTTCGCCGGGTCCCACTGCGGGAGCGGCGCGGCCCGCCACTCGGCGCCGTCGTCGGCGTCCGAGAGGCCCTGGAGGTACCCCGGCCCCCACGCGGCGGCGAGGTAGACGGCGTAGGTGCCGTCGACGAGGCTCGTGTTGTAGTCGGCCGTGAACGCGTCGTCGGTGGACACGAGGCCCGCGTCGATGAGGTCCTTCCAGTAGGTCAGGACCTCCTGGGCCTCCGGCGTGTCGACCGAGATGCCGATCTCCGTCGGGTTCGCGGCGTCGTAGGCGAACGGCTCCCAGCCGTTCTGGGCGAACAGCGCGTAGTTCAGCGCGTTGCCGTTGGTCGGGTAGTTCGTGATGTAGCCCTCGTACCCGGCGTCGCGCAGCGCCTGGCCGGCGGCGGCGAACTCCTCCCACGTCGTGGGCGGCGTGACGCCGTACTGCTCGAAGATGTCGGCGCGGTAGAGCATGCCCATGGGGCCGCCGTCGACCGGCACGGCGTAGACGGCGTCGCCGTTGGTGACGTCGGACCACGCGCCCTCGGTGAACTCGTCCTTCAGGTCTGCCGCTCCGTACTCCGAGAGGTCCACCAGCGAGTCGAGGATCGTGTAGGTCGGCAGGACCTCCGACTCGAGCATGATGACGTCCGGCGCTCCGGTGCCGGCCTCGATCGCCGTCGAGAACTTGGTGTACTCGTCGGCCCCCTGGCCCGCGTTGGTCCAGCAGACCTGGACGTCGTCGTGCGTCTCGTTGAAGTGGTCCACCACGCTCTCGAAGCTCGGGTACCACGCCCAGACGGAGACCTGCGTGGCGTCGGGCTTCTTCACCTCGTTCGTGCACGTCTCGTTCTCGCCGCCGCCCTCGGGGCCGCCGCCGCCCGAGCACGCCCCGAGCCCGAGCACGAGTCCTGATGCCACGAGACCCGCCGCCGCGGCTCGCCCGATCGTCCATCTGCGCATGTCGAGTCCTCCTTGAACCGATGTGCTGCGCGGGGCGACCACGGGACCGCCCGCTACGACCGACACCGGAGTCGGCCGTTTTTCCAACGTTGTAGTACAACGTTGGAGAAGTTGTAGCGCGAGACCCCTCGACCGTGCAACTCCCGGGCCGCGGATCGAGACCGGACCGTGACACGCGCGAGGCGGACGAGTGCGTCGGCGGGCACGCCGCGGCCGCTCCGACGACGGGCGGGCGACGAGCGGGCGTCGGCGGTCGGGTGGCGGTCGGCCGACCCGGCCGCGGTCAGCCGGCCGTCGCGCCGCCGGACGACTCGCGCACGACCAGGTCGAAGTCCGCGACGACGCGTCGCGGCTGGGCAGGTCCGTCGCCGGCGATCCGCTCGAGCAGCATGTCGACCGCGGTCGTGGCGATCTGGTCGCGGCCGGGCGCCACGGTCGACAGCGGCGGGGCGGCGTACGCCGCGTCGTCCACGTCGTCGAACCCGACGACCGCGACCTGCGTCGGCACGTCGATGCGGCGGGCGTGCAGGACGTGCAGCGCGCCGAGCGCGAGCGCGTCGTTCATCGCGAAGACCCCGTCGATCGTGACGCCCTGGTCGAGCAGCCGTTCCATCGCCGCCGCCCCGGTCGAGCGGTGCCACAGACCCGCCTCGCCGACGAGAGCGGGGTCGAACGGCAGCCCCGCGGCGTCGAGCGCCGCACGGTACCCCTGGAGCCGCAGCGCGGCGGAACCCATCTGCTCGTCGGGGTGCACGCCGATCACCGCGATGCGCCGCCTCCCGACGTCGATCAGGTGCTGCGTCGCCGCGCGCGACGCCTCGACGTTGCTCATCGTGACGTGGTCGACGCCCGCCCCGAAGATGCGCTCGCCGAGCAGCACGAGCGGGTACGACACGTCGAGGAGCGAGCCCTCGTCGGGCCCCAGGGCGAGGGGCGAGAAGATCAGGCCGTCGGTGAGCAGGCGTCGCTGGCTGCGCAGCACCTCGAGCTCCTTCTCGCGCACGGCGCCCGTCTGCTCGATGAGCACGACCGCGCCTCGGGACTCGGCCGCCTGCATGACCGAGTCGGCGAGCTCGGCGAAGTAGGGCAGCGAGAGCTCGGGCACGGCGAGGCCGATGATGCCCGTCCGGCCCTGGCGCAGGTTCCGGGCCGTGAGGTTGACCGTGTAGCCGAGGTCGGCGATCGCGCGCTCGACACGCTCGCGCGTCGCCGGCTTGATGTGCGGGTACCGGTTCACGACGTTCGAGACGGTCTTGACCGACACGCCGGCGCGCGCCGCGACGTCGTGCATGGTGACTGCCATGTGAGCTCCTCCCACCGGTTCCCCGACGACGCCGCGGCCGGGACGCCGGGCGCGCCCCGCCAGGACGGCGCACCGGCAGGGTACATCGTTGTAGATCCAGCACGGGGCCTCGTACGATTGCAACGTTGTAGAACTTCTGAGCCAGGAGACCCGATGTCGCTTCCCCGTGCCCGTGCGACCCTGCACCCCGACTTCCGTGTCGGCCCGATCGACCGCCGCCTGTTCGGCTCCTTCGTCGAGCACCTCGGCCGTGCCGTCTACACCGGCATCTACGAGCCCGGCCACCCCGTCGCCGACGAGCACGGCTTCCGGCGCGACGTCGCCGAGCTCACGCGCGAGCTGGGCGTGACGATGCTGCGCTACCCCGGCGGCAACTTCGTCTCCAACTACCGCTGGGAGGACGGCGTCGGCCCCGTGGAGAGCCGCAAACCCTTCCTCGACCTCGCGTGGCGCACCGTCGAGCCGAACCTCGTCGGCACCGACGAGTTCCTGCGGTGGGCTGAGCGCGAGGGCTTCGAGCCCATGATGGCGGTCAACCTCGGCACGCGCGGCGTCGAGGCCGCCGCGGCGCTCGTCGAGTACTGCAACGGCGAGGCCGGTACGCGCTGGGCCGACCTGCGCATCGCCAACGGCCGCACCGAGCCGTACGGGGTGCACCTGTGGTGCCTCGGCAACGAGATGGACGGCCCGTGGCAGATCGGGCACAAGGACGCGCACGAGTACGGGAAGCTGGCCGCCGAGGCCGGCAAGGCGATGAAGCTCGTCGACCCGTCGATCTCGCTCGTCGTCTGCGGGTCGTCGTCGATGCAGATGGACACCTTCGGCGAGTGGGAGCAGACGGTCCTGTCGTACACGTACGACCTCGTGGACCACGTCTCGATGCACGCGTACTACGAGGAGCTCGACGGCGACCGCGCGTCCTTCCTCGGCTCCGGCACCGCGATGGACCGCTTCATCGACCGCGTCGTCGCGTCGGCCGACGCCGTGGGCGCGCGCCGCCGCTCGGACAAGAGGATCACGATCAGCTTCGACGAGTGGAACGTCTGGTACCTCGAGTCCCGCTTCCCCGGCGAGACGAACCTGCCGCTCCAGCGCGACGCGCCGCGCATCATCGAGGACGTCTACTCCGCGCTCGACGCCGTCGTCGTCGGCGACCTCCTGGTCACGCTGCTCAACCACGCCGACCGCGTCCCCGTCGCGGCGCTCGCGCAGCTCGTCAACGTCATCGCGCCGATCATGACCGAGCCCGGCGGCGAGTCGTGGCGCCAGCCGACGTTCCACCCGTTCGCGACGACGGCGCGCCTCGCGCGCGGCGAGGCGCTCGACGTGCGGGTGGACTCCCCCACCACGACGACCGCGCGGCACGGCGAGGTCCCGCTCGTCACCGCCGCCGCGACGAGCGACCCGGCGACCGGGGCGCTCGCGCTGTTCCTCACGAACCGGTCCCCGGAGCCGGTCGAGGTCGACGTCGAGCACGTCGGCGTGCACGTCGAGCTCACCGAGGGGTGGCGCATGGTCGCCGACCACGAGCCCGCCGTCGCCGGCCCCGCGCACGCGCGCAAGGTGGTCGAGGCCTGCTGGTCCGCCGTGGACCTCGGGGCCGGGGTCTCCGGCTCCGGGACGTGCACGACCGTCGTGCTCCCGCCGGAGTCGTGGACCGCGCTCGCCGGGGTCGCCACGTCCGCCTGACCGGACCGCTCGTCGGGCCGGCGCCGCGGAGCCGGCCCGACGCGCCGCAGGGCGCGCCCCCTCGCCGCACCGGCGAGGAAGGCGCGCCCTGCGCGGCGTCAGAGGCCCTGGGCGAGGCGGTAGTACACCTGGTTCCAGCGCACCTGGTCGCGGAAGCCGCGTCGCGTCGTCGACTCGTCGATGACGAGCAGCTCCGTGCCCGCGATGTCGGCGAAGACCTCGAACGCCTCGACGCCGGCCGCGGTCGACAGCACCGTGTGGTGCGCGCCGCCCGCCGTCAGCCACGCCTCCGCGGACGTCGCGAAGTCGGGGCGCGGCTCCCACACGGCGCGCGCGACCGGCAGGTGCGGCAGCGGCGCGCTCGGCGGGACGACGTCGACCACGTTCGCCGTGAGGCGGAAGCGGTCGCGCATGTCGGCGAGCGAGACGACGACGCCCACGCCGGGGTCGGCGTCGAACACCATGCGGACCGGGTCCTCCTTGCCGCCGATGCCGAGGGGGTGGATCTCGACCCGCGGCTTCGACGTGGTCAGGGAGGGGCAGATCTCGAGCATGTGGGCACCGAGGATCTTCTCGCTGCCGGGCGTGAGGTCGTAGGTGTAGTCCTCCATGAGGGACGCGCCGCCGGGCAGGCCCTCGCCCATGACCTTCGCGGCGCGCACGAGCACGGCGGTCTTCCAGTCGCCCTCGGCGCCGAACCCGTAGCCCTTCGACATGAGCCGCTGCACCGCGATGCCGGGCAGCTGGCGCAGGTCGCCGAGGTCCTCGAAGTTCGTCGTGAACGCCTTGGCCCCGACCGACTCGAGGAACGTCTCGAGCGCGATCTCCTGGCGCGCGGCGTAGCGCAGCGACTCGTGGCGGTCGCCGTCCTTGCGCAGCTCCGGCACGACGTCGTACAGGTCCTCGTACTCGGCGACGAGCGCGTCGACGTCCGCCTCCGACACCGCCTCGACGGCGGCGACCAGGTCGTTCACGCCCCACGTGTTCACCGAGACGCCGAACCGCAGCTCGGCCTCCGTCTTGTCGCCCTCGGTGACCGCGACGTTGCGCATGTTGTCGCCGAAGCGGGCCAGGCGCAGCTCGTGCGTGGCCGCCCAGCCCGCGGCGCCGCGCACCCACGCGCCGACGCGCGCCGTGACCGCCGGGTTGGTCACGTGCCCCACGACGGTCGTGCGGGCGACGCCGAGGCGCGTCGCGACGTACGCGTACTCGCGGTCGCCGTGCGCGGCCTGGTTGAGGTTCATGAAGTCGAAGTCGATCGTGTCCCACGGGAGCTCGACGTTCGCCTGGGTGTGCAGGTGCAGCAGCGGCTTGCGCAGCTGGTCGAGGCCGGCGATCCACATCTTGGCGGGGCTGAACGTGTGCATCCACGTCACGACGCCGAGCACGCGGTCGTCCGCGTTGGCGTCGAGCATCGCGCGCCGGATCGACGCGGAGTCCTTGAGGACCGGCTTCCACACGACGGTGGCGGGCACGTCGGACGACGCGTCGAGGGTGCGCGCGACCTCCTGGGACTGCTCGGCGACCTGGCGCAGGGTCTCCTCGCCGTACAGGTCCTGGCTGCCGGTGAGGAACCAGATCTCGCGGTCCGCGTAGGGCTTGCTCATGGCTTCCACATCTCTCGTGTCGGTGGCTGCGGCGTCGCGTCGGTGCAGGCGCCGGGTGGTCGTGCCGGTCGGGTCGACCGGCCGGTGTCAGCGGGCGGGCTGCTGGCCGTAGACGTTCTGGTACCGCGCGTACAGCGAGTCGACGTCGGACTGCGCGATGCGCGTCGGCTCGCCGAGCTGGCGGCTGACGTGCACGGTCCGCGCCACCTCCTCGCACATCACCGCGGCCTTGACGGCGGCGCGCGCGTCCTTGCCGATCGTGAACGGCCCGTGGTTGCGCATGAGCACCGCGGGGCTGCGCGACTCGCGGAGGGTCTCGACGATGCCGCGGCCGATCGAGTCGTCGCCGATGAGCGCGAACGGGCCGACGGGGATGTCGCCGCCGAACTCGTCGGCCATCATCGTCAGCACGCACGGGACGGCCTCGCCGCGCGCCGCCCACGCCGTGGCGTACGTCGAGTGCGTGTGCACCACGCCGCCGACCTCGGGCATGTGCGTGTACACGTAGGCGTGCGCCGCGGTGTCCGACGACGGCGAGCGGTCGCCCTCGACGAGGGTGCCGTCGAGGTCGCACACGACCATGGCCTCGGGCGTGATGTCGTCGTACGACACCCCGGACGGCTTGATGACGAGCAGGTCGTCGCTCCCGTCGGCGGCCGCGCCGCGGACGCGCTCGGAGACGTTGCCCGCGGTCCACACGACGAGCTCCCAGCGGGGCAGCTCGGCGTGCAGCGCGGCGACGCGCTCCTTGGCGGTGTCGACGGCGTCGCGCAGCTCGGCCGGGACGCCGGCGAGCGGCGCGGCGGACCCGGTCGGGGTCGAGGTGGTCATGCGGGGTGTCTCCTTCGTGGGTTCAGAGCGCGGCGGTCGCGGCACGCTCGACCGCGAGGCCGGCGTCGTACCGTTCGAGGTAGGCGGCGAAGCCGGCGACGTCGGCGGCGTCGGGCTCGACCGTGTCCAGCTCGGCCGAGGCGAAGACGTGGTCGCGCAGGTAGCCGCCGAGGTCGGCCGCGCGCGCGTCGGCGTCCTGCGGCGCCGCGAGACGGTCGCGCAGGTAGGCGGCGAGCACCGCGATGCCCCACGCGCCGCCCTCGCCGGCCGTGCGGCCGACGGTGACGGGCGCGTCGATCGCGGCCGCGAGCAGGCGCTGCGCGACGCCCGCGGTGCGGAACATCCCCCCGTGGGCGAACATCGCGTCGACCGCGACGCCCTCGCGCGCCAGGACGCGCATCCCGAGGGCGAGCGTGCCGAACGCGCCGTAGACCTGCGTGCGCGCGAAGTTGGCGAGGGTCAGGCGGCTGTCCGGGGTGCGCACGACGAGCGGGCGCCCTTCCTCCAGGCCCGTGATCGGCTCGCCGGACAGGTAGTTGTAGGCCAGCAGGCCACCGCCGTCGGCGTCGCCGTCCAGCGCGGCACGGAAGAACGCGCCGAACACGTCGTCCGGCGTCGCGGTGCTGCCGAGGGCCGCCGCGAGCTCGCCGAGCAGCGAGGCCCACGCGCTGAGCTCGCTGGCCCCGTTGTTGCAGTGGACCATGGCCACGAGGTCGCCCGCGGGCGTCGTGACGACGTCGATCTCGTGGTGGACGCTCTCGAGCGGCCGCTCGAGCACGACCATGGCGAAGATGCTCGTCCCGGCGCTGACGTTGCCGGTGCGCGGGGTGACGGACGCGGTCGCGACCATCCCGGTCCCGGCGTCGCCCTCGGGCGGGCACAGCGGCACGCCGGCCTCGAGCGTGCCGGTGGGGTCCAGCCACGCGGCGCCCTCGGGCGTGAGCGCGCCGGCCTCTTCCCCCGCCACCAGCACGCGGGGCAGCAGCTCCTCGAGCTTCGGCAGGGCGCGCCGTGTCGCGACGCGCTCGTCGAGCAGGTCGAGCATGCGACGGTCGTAGTCGCGCGTGGCCGGGTCGACGGGGAACATGCCGGACGCGTCGCCGACGCCGAGCACGTGGCGACCGGTGAGCCGGCGGTGGACGTACCCGGCGAGCGTCGTGAGGGACGCGACGTCGTCGACGTGGGGCTCCTCGTCGAGGACCGCCTGGTACCAGTGGGCGACCGACCAGCGCAGCGGCACGTTGTACCCGAGCAGCTCGGTGAGCTCGGCGGCGGCGGCACCGGTCGACGTGTTGCGCCACGTGCGGAACGGGACAAGGAGCTCACCGGCGGCGTCGAAGGCCAGGTAGCCGTGCATCATCGCGGACACCCCGAGCGCGCCGAACGTCGTCGGGCGGACGCCGTAGCGCGCCTCCACGTCGGCCACCAGGTCCGCGTAGCACTCGCGCAGCCCCGTCTCGACCGCGTCGAGGGAGTACGTCCACGTGCGGTCCACGTACTCGTTCTCCCACGCGTGGCTGCCGCTCGCGATCGGCGTGCCGTCCGGCCCGACCAGGCACGCCTTGATCCGGGTCGAGCCGAGCTCGATGCCGAGCGCCGTCGTCCCTGCGGTGACGGCCGTCCGGATCGCGGTCACGTCGTCCTGCTGCACCATCGAAGTCTCTCCTCGCCGCGTCGTCGCGTCCCTGTACGTCCGCTGCCGATGTTAGCGCTCACACGCCCTGTGGCCAACCGTGCTGCCGACGCTCCGCCGCCGCACGGCGCCGGTCGGGCGCGCGGGAGCTCGTGGTCCGCGCGCTCACCGGCCCGGCTCGGCGGTGCTCTCGCGCACCACGAGCTCCGGCGGGATCGAGACGGGCCGCACCACCGCCCCGGCGAACGCGTCCAGCATCAGCGCGATCGCCCGCCGGCCGAGCGCGCCGAACGGCTGGCGCACGGTGGTCAGCGGCGGGATGAAGTGTCCCGCGCCCGCGACGTCGTCGAAGCCGACGACGGACACGTCGTCCGGCACGCGCACCCCGGACTCCCAGAACGCGCGCAGGAGCCCGAGCGCGAGCTGGTCGTTGCCCGCGAACACCGCCGTCGGCCCGTCCCCCGCCCGGACGGCGTCCGCGAGCTCGCGGCCCACCGCGTAGCCGCGGTCGGAGGACCAGTCCCCGCGGACCGGGTCCGGCACCGGTGCGCCCGCGTCCTCGAGCGCCCCGCGCCACCCCGTCTCGCGCTCGCGCGCGTCGAACCAGTCGAGCGGGCCGGACAGGTGCAGGACCGTGCGGTGGCCCAGGCCCAGGAGGTGCTCGGCCGCGAGCCGCGCGCCGAGGCGCTGGTCGACGGCGATCGGCAGGATGCTCCCGGCGCCCTCGGCGGCACCGGCACCCTCGGCTCCCCCGGCACCGTCCTGCACCTGCTCGGGGACGCCCGGGCGGTCGCGCGCCGCGATCATGATGACCGGCACCGGCGCGCGGAAGGAGTCGACGGCGTCGGCGACGTCCGTCTGCGGCGCGATGACGACGATCCCCTCGACGCCCTGGTCCATGAAGTGCTCGAGCACGCGGTGCATCGTCGCCGCGTCGTACCGGCGGATGGTCGCGACGCTCACGAAGTAGCCCTGCTCACGAGCCGCCTCCTCGACCGCGATGAGCGTCGACGTCGGGCCGTACAGGGCCGACCCCGTCGTCACCACGCCGACCGTCCCCGACCGCATCGTCACGAGCGCGCGGGCCGCGCTGTTGCGCCGGTACCCGAGCGTCGCGATCGCGTCGAGCACGCGGTCGCGCGTCTCGGGCCGCACGCTCGGGTGGTCGTTGAGCACGCGCGAGACGGTCTGGTGCGACACGCCGGCGAGCCGCGCGACGTCGGCCATCGCCGGCGGACGCGTGCGGGGCGACGGCCCGGACGCGCTCATCCGGCCGACCCCGTCCCGGTCTCCTCGCCCAGCGTCCGGGCGAGCTCGGCCGAGCGGTCGCGCGCCGCCTCGAGCGCGTCGAGGAACGCCGCGCGCACGCCGCCGGCGTCGAGCCGGCGCAGCGCCGCGACCGTGGTGCCCCCGGGGGACGAGACCCGCTCGCGCAGGATCGCCGGGTGCTCGCCGGTCTCGGCCAGCATCGTCGCGGCGCCGCGCACGGTCGCGGTCGCGAGCTCGAGGGCGGTCGCCCGGGTCAGCCCCAGCAGCACCCCCGCCTCCGCGAGCGCGTCGACGACGTAGAAGACGTACGCCGGACCGGAGCCCGACAGCGCTCCCACGGCGTCCTGGTCCTTCTCCGGGACGCGCAGCACGAGACCCGTGGCCGCGAGCATGCGCTCGACGAGCGCGAGGTGCTCGTCGGTCGCCGCGGAGCCCGGGCTCACCGCGCTCACGCCCGCGCCGACGACGGAGGGCGTGTTCGGCATGACGCGCACCACGGGCGTCCCGGCGGGCAGGCGACCCTCGTAGAACGCCGTGGGCAGGCCGACGGCGACGCTCACGACGACCGTGCCGGTGCCGACGACGTCGCGCACCTGCGCCAGGAGGGCGTCGACGTCCTTGGGCTTGACCGCGACCACGACCACGCCCGCGCCGCGGACCGCGGCGACGTTGTCGTCGGTGACCTCGACGCCGTGACGCCCGGCGAGCTCGTCGCGGCGCGCGGGCCGGCGGACGGTGGCGACGACGTCCCCGGGGTCCCACCCGCCCGCGAGCGCGCCGGACAGGACGGTCTCGCCCATGACCCCTGCGCCGAGGACGGCGAGGCGTGGGCGGTGGGGGGTGTCGCTCATGCGTGGTCAGCTCCGATCAGCGGTGGACCAGGGCATTCTTGCGCAGACTCGCGCAGATGCCGCGGCCCGGGTCACATCGGGTAGGCGGCGTAGACGTCCTCGACGACGTCGGCGGGCCCGGTGGCCCGCAGGACCGCGGTCCCGTTGCGCCACGTGACGGTGGCCTCGCCCTCGTCCCCGGGGACGACGACGACGGTGCCGACCGTCTCGCCCCCGACCGTGACGTCGTCCTGCGTGGCCGGCTCGACGCCCTCGAGGAGGGCCGTCGCGGCGGTCTCCGCCTCCTGGGGCGTCGGCCACTGCCCCGCGACCACGGTGACCGTCGTCGCGCCCTCGTCCTCGCCGTCGGCGTAGACCAGCTCGTACGCCTCGAGCGCGCCGGCGGCGGTCCACGCGTCGGTCGCGGCGTCGCTGCGCAGCGCGAGGTCGAGCACGGTCGCGGGCAGCGCCTGCGCGAAGGGCGTGCTCGCCGTGCGCTCCACGGGCTCGAGCGTCGGGGTCGCCGGGTCCGCGGTGACGGTCACGGTGGGTGCGGGCTCCTCCTCGCCGCCCGACCGCGCGAACCCCGGCCACACGAGCGCGAGCAGCGCGACGACGAGCGCCACGACGAGCACGAGGGCGAGGAGCGCGACGAGGCGACGGCGCCGGTAGACGGCCGGCGGCACGGGTCGGGTGTGCCGGCGGTCGCTCGCCCCCACCGCGTCGCGCGGCCGGACGGGGCCGTGGGGGGGTCGGCTGCTCGTCGGCTGGCCCATCGGTGATCCTCCTTCGACGGCGCCCAGCCTAGGGCGCGCGGGGCCCCGAGCCCGGGATCTCGTCGTGCGCCCCGCCGCGCGCCCCGGCGACCGCACGCCGCTCGGCGCGTGCGCGCACGCGCCCCGTGGCCACGGACACGAGCACGCCCACGACGAGCAGGTCGAGGACGATCTGGACCATCGTGACGACCTTCGCGAGCTCGCCCGTGGGGTGGACGTCGCCGTAGCCCACGGTCCCGAGCGTGACGACCGCGAAGTAGAGCGCGTCCGTGCGCGTCGCGATGCCGACGAAGTCGTCGGCCATGACGTAGTACGTCGCGGCGAAGAACGCCACGAGCGGCAGCAGCAGCCCGACGACGGACTGCACGCGCACGCTCGGCTCGTGCCCCGCGCGCACCTGGCGCCGCACCTGGACCGTCAGGACGGCGCACAGGAGCACCAGCCCGGCGACGAACACGACGAGCTGCGCCGGCCCCGGGTCGCCGTCGCGCGGGAGCGGCACGCCGTAGTAGACGGTCAGGCACGCGGCGGCGGAGACCAGGGTGAGGACCGGGGTCCACCAGCCGCTGTCGTGCCGGAGCGCTCGCATGCGCCCAGGATGGCGCGTCCCGCGACGGAGCGCTCGCGCGCCGGTCAGCCGGCCGCTCCAGGGCGCGACGGCGTGTCGGGGGCCACCGCTACCGTGGCCGCGTGACGTCGTCGACGAGCGCGCCCGCCCGGTCCGGGGCCGGCGCCAAGCGCACCCGCCCCGCCTACCGCTGCACCGAGTGCGGGTGGACCACCGCGAAGTGGGCGGGACGGTGCGGCGAGTGCCAGGAGTGGGGCACGGTCACCGAGGACGCGCCCGCCGCGTCCGGCCCGCGCACGACGGCGGTCGTCCCCACGCGCTCGCCGGCGCGGCCCATCGCGGAGATCGACGTCGAGGCGGCGCGGGCCGCTCCGACCGGCGTGGCCGAGCTCGACCGCGTCCTCGGCGGCGGCATCGTGCCCGGCGCCGTCGTGCTGCTCGCCGGGGAGCCGGGCGTCGGCAAGTCCACGCTCCTGCTCGCGGTCGCGAGCAACGTCGCCGCCGGCGCGTCGGACCTGCCCACGGCGGACCGCGGCGCGGCCCCGGGCGCGCCCGCGGCCCCGAAGCGCGTCCTGTACGTCACGGGCGAGGAGTCCGCGGGGCAGGTCCGCCTGCGGGCCGAGCGGGTCGGGGCCCTCGCGCCCGGCCTGCTCCTCGCCGCGGAGACCGACCTGGCGACGGTCCTCGGGCACGTCGAGGCGACCGAGCCCGACCTCCTGGTCGTCGACTCCGTGCAGACCATCGCGTCCGCCCAGGTCGAGGGCGCCCCGGGCGGGGTCGGGCAGGTGCGCGAGGTCGCCGCCGCCCTCATCGGGGCCGCGAAGGCGCGCGACCTCCCGGTGATCCTCGTCGGCCACGTCACGAAGGACGGGTCGGTCGCCGGGCCGCGGACGCTCGAGCACCTGGTCGACGTCGTGTGCCAGTTCGAGGGCGACCGCCACTCGCGGCTGCGCCTCGTGCGCGCGGTCAAGAACCGCTACGGGCCCACCGACGAGGTCGGCTGCTTCGACCTCACCGAGGACGGGATCGTCGGACTCGCCGACCCGAGCGGGCTGTTCCTCTCGCACACCGGTGCGGGCGTGCCCGGCACGTGCATCTCCGTGACCGTCGAGGGGCGGCGGCCGCTCGCGCTCGAGATCCAGGCGCTCGTCGTGCCGAGCTCGCTGAGCAACCCGCGGCGCACCACGAACGGCGTCGACGCGAGCCGCCTCGCGATGATCCTCGCGGTCATGCACCGCCACGCCGGCGTGCGCCTCGTCGACCAGGACGTCTACGTCTCGACCGTCGGCGGCGCGAAGGTCGCCGAGCCCGCGGCCGACCTGTCCATCGCCCTGTCCGTGCTGTCGGCGCGCGAGGACACCGCGCTGCCGGCCGGGACGGTCGCGTTCGGGGAGGTGGGGCTGGCGGGCGACATCCGGCAGGTCTCCGGCCTCGACCGGCGGCTCGCCGAGGCCGCGCGGCTGGGTTTCACGCGCGCCGTCGTGCCGCGCGGGTCGTTCCCCCGGCCGGTGGACGGCATGACGGTCCTGCCCGCCCGTCACCTCGGCGAGGCGTTCGAGCTCGCCCGGTCGTGAGCGGGTCGGCGCGGGACGTGACCGGATCGTGACCGGTTCCCCGCCGGAACACGCGTCGGCCCGGGCTTCGAGAGGGGCCGCGGCGTAGGATCGCGTCGTGGTCACCTCCCCCGCGCACCCCGACGAGCTGCTCCGGGAAACCCTTGCCGCCGTCGCCCCCGGCACCGAGCTGCGCGACGGCCTCGAACGCATCCTGCGCGGCCGGACGGGCGCCCTCATCGTGCTCGGCCTGGACCGGGTGGTCGAGGAGATGTGCTCGGGCGGCTTCGAGCTCGACGTCGGCTTCTCCGCGACGCGCCTGCGCGAGCTGTCCAAGATGGACGGCGCCGTCGTGCTGGACCACGAGGCGAACCGGATCCTGCGCGCGGCCGTCCAGCTCCTGCCGGACCCGACGATCGAGACGACGGAGTCCGGGACGCGGCACCGGACGGCGGAGCGCGTCGCCAAGCAGACCGGCTTCCCCGTCATCTCGGTGAGCCAGTCGATGCGGATCGTCGCGCTCTACGTCGGCGGGCAGCGGCACGTGCTCGAGGACTCCGACACCATCCTGTCCCGCGCCAACCAGGCGCTCGCGACGCTCGAGCGGTACCGCGCACGCCTCGACGAGGTCTCCGGCACGCTCTCGGCCCTCGAGATCGAGGACCTCGTGACCGTGCGCGACGTGTGCGCGGTGGTGCAGCGGCTCGAGATGGTGGCCCGGATCTCCGAGGAGATCGCCGGCTACGTCATCGAGCTCGGGACCGACGGGCGGCTCCTGGCCCTGCAGCTCGACGAGCTCCTCGGCGGGATCGGCTCGGACCGCGAGTTCGTCATCCGCGACTACGTCGACCTGAACCGCAAGGACCGCTCGTTGGCGGACGTGCAGAAGTCGCTGGGCGGTCTCGACTCGACGCAGCTGCTCGACCTCGGGCAGATCGGCCGCGTGCTCGACCTCCCGGGCGGTGGCGACGCGCTCGACGCGGCCGTCGCACCCCACGGCTACCGCCTGCTGTCGAAGGTCCCGCGACTCCCGGCGACGATCATCGACCGGCTCGTGGCGCACTTCGGCGGCCTGCAGAAGCTGCTGGCCGCGAGCATCGACGACCTCATGACGGTCGACGGCGTGGGCGAGCAGCGCGCGCGGGCCGTGCGCGAGGGCCTGTCGCGGCTCGCCGAGTCGAGCATCCTCGAGCGCTACGTCTGAGGTCCGGCGGGCGGGGCCGCGGGCTCACCGGAGGTCTCCGGGGCGGCCGGCGGCACCTGCTCACCGGTCCCCTGCTCCTGCGTGGGCGCCGCCGGCTCGGTCGGGGCGGGCGGCTCGCCGGACGTCGCGGGCTCGGTCGGGGTCGGCGCCGGTGGCGGGGTGGGGTCGAGCACGGTGAACGTCACGGGTGCGCTCGTCAGCTCGTCGACGCCGGCCACGACCGCAACCGCCGTGAACGTCCCGGGCGCCACCTCGGGCTGGTCCGGGGCGCACCCCTCGACGGAGCGACGGCGGTCCCAGCGCACGGTGGCCGACACCTCGTCGCCGCGGCTCATGAGCAGCGGGCGCTCCCCCGTCGCGCAGTGCGCGGAGGACCACACGACCTCCTCGCCGGCGCGCACCAGCACCGGTCGTCCGGCGTCCGAGCCGTCGACGAGGCAGGGCCGCGCGCCGACGTGGCGCATCGTCACCTGGAGCTCGACCGCCTCATCGACGGTGAACTCGGTGTCCGTCGGCACGACGGTGAGCTCGAGCGCGCCGACGCCGCAGTCGCGCGGCGGCCCGAGGGGCTCCGGCGTCGGCGGTGCCGCCCGGCCCGGCGTGTCGGTGCCGCCACCCCCGACCATGGGCCCGACGGCACGGACCACGACCTGCCCGAGCAGCACGAGACCCGTCACGAGCGCCGCGAGCACGAGCAGCGCGAGGGCACGGCGTCGCACGAGGACGGCCCGCGACGGTCGCGTGCTCTGCGTGCTCTGCGTGCTCACCCGTGCTCCCGGAGTCTCGTGCGTGGGACGTGGGCTCCTACGCTAGTGGCCCGCGGCGCCGTCCCGGCCGAGCCGCGCCGGGACGGCGGCCCACCCCGCCGCGCCCGCCGAGCCGGGCGCCGGAGAACGGAAGGAGTCGCCGTGACAGCACCGCCCTCGGCACCCGCGGACCCGCACGCCGCGGTGCGCGACGCCGTCGCGGAGTGGTTCGGGCGCACGGCACGGGACCTGCCCTGGCGCGCGGACGACCGCACGGCGTGGGGCGTGCTCGTGAGCGAGGTGATGCTGCAGCAGACCCCCGTCGCGCGCGTCGAGCCCGTGTGGCGCGAGTGGCTCGACCGCTGGCCGCAGCCGGCGGACCTCGCGGCCGCCCCGACCGCCGACGTGCTGCGCGCGTGGGGACGGCTCGGCTACCCGCGCCGGGCGCTGCGCCTGCAGGAGTGCGCGCGCACGATCGTGCAGCGCCACGGCGGCACCGTGCCGCACGGCGAGGAGGCGCTGCGCGCGCTGCCGGGGGTCGGCGAGTACACGGCCGCCGCGGTGACCGCGTTCGCGCACCGGCGCCGGGCGGTCGTCGTGGACACGAACGTGCGCCGCGTCCTCGCCCGCGCGGTCGCCGGCCGTGCGCTGCCCGCGCCGTCGTACACGGCGGCCGAGCGCGCGCTCGCCACGGCCGTCGCCCCGGACGACGACGCCTCCGCCACGCGGTGGGCCGCGGCGTCCATGGAGCTCGGTGCGCTCGTCTGCACCGCGCGCACACCCCGGTGCGGGGCGTGCCCGGTACGGGACCTGTGCGCCTGGCGGGCGGCCGGGCGGCCCGCCGACGAGCACGCCGACAGGCGACACACGCAGGCGTGGGCGGGGACCGATCGTCAGGTACGCGGCCGCGTCATGGCCGCGCTGCGCGACGCCGCCGGCCCGGTCCCCCGGCGGCTCGTCGAGGCGGTGTGGCACGACGCGGCGCAGCTCGACCGCTGCGTCGCGAGCCTCGTGGAGGACGGTCTCGTCGAGCAGGACGGCGAGGCGCTGCGCCTGCCGGCCTGACCTGGCCCCGGCGTCAGCCCAGTTCGAGGAGCATCCGCGTGTTGCCGAGCGTGTTCGGCTTGACCCGGGCGAGGTCGAGGAACTCGGCGACCCCGTCGTCGTGGGAGCGCAGCAGCTCGGTGTAGACCTCCGCCGACACCGGCGTGCCCTCGATCGGCCGGAACCCGTGCCGCGCGAAGAAGCCGACCTCGAAGGTCAGGCAGAAGACGCGGCGCAGGCCGAGCGCGCGGGCGCGGGCGAGCAGCTCTTCCACGAGCGCGTCGCCGACGCGGCGCCCGCGCCACGCCGGGTCCACGGCGAGCGTGCGGATCTCGGCCAGGTCGTCCCACATGACGTGGAGCGCCCCGCACCCCACGACGTCGTCGCGGCCCTCGGGCGCCGCGACCACGAACTCCTGCACGGACTCGTAGTAGCCCACCATCTCCTTGGCCAGGAGGATGCGCTCCTCGGCGTACGGCTGCACGAGCGTGCGGATCGCACGGACGTCGGCGGGCATCGCCGGGCGGACGTGGACCGGCACGCGGTCGACCGAGGGCTGGGACGGCACGCCGACACTGTACGCGGCGACGACGCTCGATGCATGCCTATCCACTCCTGCGCATAGTCACGCGCTGCGGTCAGCCCTCGTCGACGAGCCTGGCCGCGGTGATCTCGTCGACCACGAGGTCGGTCACCACGCCGGCGCGCAGGGCTGCGCGCAGAGGGACGACCTTGTTGTCGCCGGCGACCGCGCACACGCGTCGCGGCACCCGGCGCAGCTCGTCCGGCGACGGCCCGGTCGCGCGCTCGTTGAGCGCCACGTCGCGGTAGGTGCCGTCGGGCCGCAGGAAGACCGTGCAGACGTCGCCGACCACGCCCTCCTGCTCCAGCACGGCGATGTCCTCCGGCTCGAGGTAGCCCGCCGCGTAGACGTGCGACGGGACGCCGCCGGAGACGGCGCCGACCGAGAAGAGCGCGATGTCCGCCCGGTGCTGCACGTCGAGCACGCGGCGCACGGACCGCTCGCGCCACATGGCCTGCTTCGTCTCGGCGTAGTCGAAGAACGCCGGGACTGGGAAATGGTGCACGTGGGCGTCGAACGCCGTGCCGAACCCGGCGATGAGGTCGCCCGCGTAGTGCACGCCGGACGTGCGCGTGTTCGCCGCCCCGTTGAGCTGCACGACGGCGCTCCCCCGCGTCGCCTTGCGGGGCAGGTGGCGCGAGACCGCCGAGAGGGTCGTCCCCCAGGCGATGCCGAGGATCATGTCGGAGTCGAACCACGTGGACAGCAGCCGCGCGGTCGTCATCGCGACCTGCTCGAGACGGTCCACCTGCGCCGCCTGGTCGGGGACGGGCACGACGTAGGCGTCGATGCCCCACGCGCTCGCGATCTGCTGCCCGACACCCGGCGCGCGGCTGCTCGTGGGTCGTAGCGAGATCTCGACGAGCCCCGTCTCCCGCGCCCGCTTGACGAGCCGCGAGACGGTCGACCGGGACGTGCGCAGGTGCTTCGCGATCGCCTCCATCTTCATGTCCTGCAGGTAGTACATCGACGCCGCACGCAGGACGTCCTGCTCCCGGTCGACCATGACGGCTCCTTCCCTTCGCCCACCCCCAGTGTGCACGTTCGTGCACAGCGCTTGCGCGTCCGTTCGCGGCGTGGTGGTGTGAAGGTCGTGCGGAGACGTCGCGGTACGAGCGACGGCCTCTGAGCAGCGCGGCTCCCCTCGCGCACCTGCGGGGGGCGTGGGACCGTCGCTGTGAGCGCACCGGGTGCGTCGGCATCTCGGGGCGTGCGCACGTGGGCGACGAGAGAGGTTGGACGGATGGCATCCACGAGACTCACCGCGGAGTCGCGCCAGCAGGCGCTGGCCGCGCTCGAGGCCAGCACTAGCGCGGACGCCGAGCTCGACGTCCTGGTGATCGGCGGGGGCGTCACCGGAGCGGGCATCGCGCTCGACGCCGTGACGCGCGGCCTGTCGACGGCGATCGTCGAGGCCCAGGACTGGTCCGCGGGCACGTCGAGCCGGTCGAGCAAGCTCGTCCACGGCGGCCTGCGCTACCTGCAGATGCTCGACTTCCACCTCGTGCACGAGGCACTGACCGAGCGCGACCTGCTCCTGCGGGACATCGCGCCCCACCTCGTGCGGCCGGTGCCCTTCCTGTACCCGCTCGAGCACCGGGTGTGGGAGCGCGCCTACGTCGGCGCCGGCATCGCGCTCTACGACACGCTCGCGAGCGTGGCCCCCGGCAAGCGCGCCATGCCCATCCACCGGCACCTGAGCCGCCACCGCATGGAGAAGAAGTTCCCCGACCTCGCGCACGACGCCGCCGTCGGCGCCGTGCAGTACTGGGACGCGTCCGTCGACGACGCCCGCCTCGTGAGCACGCTCGTGCGCACCGCAGCGTCGTACGGGGCCCACGCCGCGTCGCGCACGCAGGTCGTCTCCCTGACCAAGGGCGCCACCGGCGCGGTCAACGGCGCCGTCCTCGTCGACCTCGAGACCGGCCACGAGCTCACCGTGCGCGCACGCTCGGTGATCAACGCCACCGGTGTCTGGACCGAGGACACCGAGGCGCTCGCGGGCAGCGACGGCGGCCTGCGGGTGCTCGCCTCCAAGGGCGTCCACATCGTCGTCCCGCGCGAGCGGATCAAGGGACAGGTCGGCCTGATCCTGCAGACCGAGAAGTCGGTGCTGTTCGTCATCCCGTGGTCGCGGTACTGGGTCATCGGCACCACGGACACCCCGTGGGAGCAGGAGCTCCAGCACCCCGTCGCGACGTCCGCCGACATCGACTACGTGCTCGAGCACGCGAACGCCGTGCTCGCTCACCCGCTCACGCGCGACGACATCATCGGCACGTGGGCCGGCCTGCGGCCCCTGCTGCAGCCGGGCACCAAGGAGGGGACGAGCTCGGCGAAGGTGTCGCGCGAGCACACCGTCGCCTCCCCCACGCCCGGGCTCACCGTGATCGCGGGCGGCAAGCTCACGACCTACCGCGTCATGGCGAAGGACGCGGTGGACTTCGCGATCGGCCAGCGGGCGAGCGCCCTGCCGTCGATCACGCACACGATCCCGCTCCTCGGCGCCGTCGGGCTCGAGGCCGTACGACGCCAGGCCCGCCCGTGGGCGTCCCGCTACCGCTGGACGCCCGGGATGGTCGACCACCTGCTCCACCGGTACGGCTCGAACCTGCGCGAGATCGTCGAGCTGTGCGAGGCGCAGCCCGACCTCGCGAAGCCTCTCGAGCACGCACCGGCGTACCTGCGTGCGGAGATCGCCTACGGCGTCTCCCACGAGGGGGCGCTGCACGTCGAGGACCTGCTGCTGCACCGCACGCGCCTCAACTACGAGATCGCCGACCGCGGTCTCGCAGCGCTCCCGGAGATCGCCGACATCGCGGCCGGGATCCTCGGCTGGGACGACTCGACGCGTGACGAGGAGGTCAGGCAGTACACCGAGCGCGCGAACGCCGAGGCGGCCGCCGAGCGGCAGCCGGACGACGCGAGCGCCGAGCGGACCCGTCTCGACGCACCCGACGTCTCGCCCCTGCAGCCCCTGCGCGTGGGCTGAGCGCACGGAGCGCACAACTGCATGACGGGTGCGGCCGGGACGACCCCCTCGGCCGCACCCGCACCGCCCGGGAGCGACGTCGCCCCGGGCCGACGAGGACCACGACGCACCGAGCGTCGTCGGGGTTGCGACAGCGAAGTCCGATCAAGAAAGCGAGCACACGATGGACGTGTCAACAGGCGAGCTCCTCTTCTCCGAGTTCCTCGGCACCATGTTCCTGCTCCTCGGGGGCGCCGGCGTCGTCGCCAACGTCATCCTCCCGCGGAACAAGGGATTCGACGGCGGCTGGCTCCTCATCAACTTCGGCTGGGGCCTCGCCGTGTTCGCCGGTGTCTTCGTCGCGTACAAGACCGGCGCCCACATCAACCCCGCCGTGACCTTCGGCATCTGGGCGAGCGGGGCCGAGGAGTTCGCCCCCGGCATCCCGGTGACCGCCGCGAACGGGTTCTTCTACATCACCGCGCAGATGGCGGGTGCCGCCATCGGTGCGCTCCTCGCCTTCCTGGCGTACAAGAAGCACTTCGACGAGGAGGCGCCCGCCGCCACCAAGCTCGGCGTCTTCTCCACCGGCCCGGAGATCCGCTCCTACGGCTGGAACCTCGTCACCGAGATCCTCGGCACCTTCGTGCTCGTGTTCGTCGTCCTCATGTTCGGCAACACGCCGAACGAGCTCGGCCCGCTCGCCGTCGCCCTCCTCGTCGTCGGCATCGGCGCGAGCCTCGGTGGCCCCACCGGGTACGCCATCAACCCGGCTCGTGACCTCGGCCCCCGCATCGCCCACGCCCTGCTGCCCATCAAGGGCAAGGGCAGCAGCGACTGGTCGTACTCCTGGGTCCCCGTCCTGGGCCCGATCATCGGCGGCGTCCTCGCCGGTCTCCTCGCACCCGTCTACGCCTGACCCTCTCCCGCACTCCCTCCCGTCGTGGGGGGGCCCCCCCCCCCCCCCCCCCCCCCCCCCCCCCCCCCCCCCCCCCCCCCCCACCCCCCCCCCCCCCCCCCCCCCCCCCACCAACCCCCACACCCCAGCCCCCCCCC
>NZ_JBHUUP010000016.1:0-64553 GCF_042670945.1 Cellulosimicrobium sp. NPDC057127 | reverse complement strand
GGGCCGGGGGGGTTCGCCCCCCCCCCCCCCCGGCCCCCCCCCCCCCCCCCCCGGGGGGGGGGGGGGGCCCCCCCCCCCCCCCCCCGACGACCGGCCCACCACCCACCCACACCGACGTGAAGGACTGAACCACCATGGCCGACTACGTCCTCGCCATCGACCAGGGCACGACCAGCTCCCGTGCCATCGTCTTCAACCACTCCGGGGAGATCGTCTCCACCGGCCAGCTCGAGCACGACCAGATCTTCCCGCGGGCAGGCTGGGTCGAGCACAACCCCGAGCAGATCTGGAACAACGTGCGCGAGGTCGTCGGGCTCGCCCTGACGCGGGGGAACCTCACGCACGAGGACATCGCCGCCGTCGGCATCACCAACCAGCGCGAGACGGCCGTCGTGTGGGACCGGACCACCGGCAAGCCCGTCTACAACGCAATCGTCTGGCAGGACACGCGCACCCAGAAGATCGTCGAGGAGCTCGGCGGGTCCGAGGGACCCGAGAAGTACAAGTCGATCGTCGGCCTTCCGCTCGCCACCTACTTCTCCGGCCCGAAGATCAAGTGGATCCTCGACAACGTCGAGGGCGCCCGCGAGAAGGCCGAGAAGGGCGACCTGCTGTTCGGCAACACCGACACCTGGGTGCTGTGGAACATGACCGGCGGCACCGAGGGCGGCGTGCACGTCACCGACGTCACCAACGCGTCGCGCACCATGCTCATGGACCTCGACACGCTGTCGTGGCGCGAGGACATCGCCGCCGACATGGGCATCCCGATGTCGATGCTCCCCGAGATCCGCTCCTCCTCCGAGGTGTACGGCAAGGGGCGCCCGCGCGGCATGGTCCCCGGCGTGCCCATCGCCGGCATCCTCGGGGACCAGCAGGCGGCCACGTTCGGGCAGGCGTGCTTCGAGGTCGGGCAGGCCAAGAACACGTACGGCACCGGCAACTTCCTGCTGCTCAACACCGGCACCGAGAAGGTCATGAGCAAGAACGGCCTGCTCACCACCGTCTGCTACAAGATCGGCGACGCCGCCGCCGTCTACGCGCTCGAGGGCTCCATCGCCGTCACCGGCTCCCTGGTGCAGTGGCTGCGCGACAACCTCGGCATGTTCGAGGACGCCCCCGACGTCGAGTGGCTCGCCCGCAAGGTCGAGGACAACGGCGGCGCCTACTTCGTGCCCGCCTTCTCCGGCCTGTTCGCGCCCTACTGGCGGCCCGACGCCCGCGGCGCGCTCGTCGGCCTGACCCGGTACGTCAACCGCAACCACATCGCGCGCGCCGCGCTCGAGGCCACGGCGTACCAGAGCCGCGAGGTCGTCGACGCCATGAACGCCGACTCCGGCGTCGACCTCACCGAGCTCCGCGTCGACGGCGGCATGGTCGCCAACGAGCTGCTCATGCAGTTCCAGGCCGACCAGCTCGGCGTCGACGTCGTCCGGCCCAAGGTCGCCGAGACCACGGCCCTCGGCGCCGCCTACGCCGCCGGCATCGCCGTCGGGTTCTGGAAGGGCGAGGAGGACGTCGTCGCGAACTGGGCCGAGGACAAGCGGTGGACGCCGTCCGTCGAGCCGGGCGAGCGCGACCGCCTCTACCGCAACTGGAAGAAGGCCGTGACGAAGACGATGGACTGGGTGGACGACGACGTGGAGCAGTAGTCCCCTCGGTCCCGCCCTCTCCCGGAGGTTCTCGCCTTCGCGTCCGGAGGAGGTGGGGTGGTGCCGCCGGTCTTCCCTCCGCGCGCTCGTTCCTCGCGCGCTCCCGCCAGACCCGCCACGACCGGCGACACCACCCCACCTCCTCCTTTTCCTGTCACCCCTGCGGGACCACCTCGACCGGCTCGGAGTCCACCTCGCCGACAGGGGTGAAGGACGACGGTCGGCGGGCGGGGCGGCCCGGACGTGCCTAGCGTCGGGGGTGGTCGCGGAGCGCGGCCGGGAGGACGGGAGGCGTCATGACCGACACGCACGACGAGCAGCCGCACGCCGGGTCCGACGAGGTCGAGAAGGTTCGCGAGCTCGTCAAGGACGAGCGGATCGCCATGCTCACGACCGTCGCCGAGGACGGGAGCCTCGTCAGCCGGCCCATGGGCGTGCAGGCCGTCGACTTCGACGGAGACCTGTGGTTCTTCGCGGCCGAGGACTCGCACAAGGTCGCCGAGATCGCCCATGACTCCGCGGCGAACGCCGCGTTCTCCGGCAAGAGCTCGTGGGTGTCGCTGTCCGGGCGTGCGAGCGTCGTGCGGGACCGCGCCAAGATCCGCGAGCTGTGGAACGCCGTCGCCGACGCGTGGTTCCCCGACGGGCCGGACACGCCCGGCGTCGTGCTGATCCGCCTGCACGCCGACACCGCGGAGTACTGGGACTCCCCCGGCGGCCGCGTCGCGACCCTGTTCCGGCTCGTCACCACCAAGGTCACCGGCAAGCCCTACGAGGGCGGGGAGAACGAGACCGTGCGGCTCTGAGGCGCCGCCTCAGACCACCTGGTCCCGGCGACCGCGCAGGAGCAGGAGCCCGCCGAGCACCAGACCGCCCACGAGCAGCGTGACCGGGTCGATCGCGGCCCGGCTCGGCTCCAGCGGCGCCGGAGCCGCGACGGGCGCGGTGTCGTCGCCCGCGGCGGCGGCAGCGGGTCCCGCCGCACCCCGCACGCGCGCACCACCGCCGGCGGTCGCCGCGGGACCGGCGTCGACCGCCGACGCGTCCGCCGGCGCGCCGGGTGCGGCGAAGGTGTGGGACCACGCGGCGTCGCCCACGAGGACGTAGCCGTCCAGGGCGCGCGCGCTCACCGCCACCATGCCCGTGGCGGCGTGCACGCCCGGACCCGTCACCTCGTCGCCCACGCGGTACTCCACGCCCTCGACGAGCGGCACCGTGACCGTGCCCGCGGCGCCCTGCCCGGGCGTGAACGTGGGCGCGACGGGCTCGACCGCGACGGTGCCGGCGAAGCGCAGCTCCACGAGCCACGGAGCGCCCTCGCCCGGGATCGCCTCGACCGGGACGCCGTCGACCTCGAGCCGGTGGCCCGGCGCGGCCGAGAGGGTCAGGACCACGACCGCCTCGTGGTCGACGTAGCCCGTGACGACGTGCCGGCTGCCCGGCGCGAGCACCGTGCCGGCGTCGTCCGCCACGACCAGGCCCGCCACGTCCGGGACGACGAAGGCGTCGGCCGTCCCGTCGCCGTCGACGACCCGGGGGCGGACCGCCGCGACCGCTCGGCGCAGGTCGAGCACGGCCACCGCGGAGGCGGCCGTGCCGTCCTCCCGCACGAGCCGGTGCCCCGCCTCGGCGACGGCGACGACGACGACGGGCGCACCGGCCGGGCTCGCGTCCAGCCGCCACGCCCCGTCGTCGCGCGTCCCGACGTCGGCCACGGGCCGCGTGTCGACCACCCACCGCACGCCGAGCGTGTCCGGGAGGACGTACGCCGTCGGCGTCCCGTCCGGCGCGCGACGGACCACCACCTCCGGCACGGGCACGTCGACGAGCGCCACGTCACCCGACCAGGACGGTCCCGTCCCGGACGAGGTCGGACCCGGGTCGGCGGAGGGTGGAGGGTCGGCCGTGCCCGAGGTCGCGCGCGGCACGGGGACGAGGGCGAGGATCGCGGCCTGCACGGTGGGCGCCGGGACCGCCGCGCCGGCGGGGGCGGCGGGGACGACGAGCGCGCACACGACGGCGAGGGTCGCGACCAGCGCGCGACGCGCGACAGTTCGGCTCATGGTCGTGCGGGCTCCGCGCCCGCTCCCCTCCCCCCGGCTCGGGTCCGGCCGCCAGCGGCCCCGCCGACCCTATGCGGCGGGTGCGCGGCTCAGTCCGCACGACACGCGGACCACCGGGGCACGTACGCACCTGCCGTCCGTTCCGACCCGCTCGTCCGGGTCCGTCCGGTGCGACGAGGCCCGGCCTATGGCACGCACCGGGCGAAATCCGGCCCTGCCCGCGAACGCGCGCGGCGCCTCGCCTATCGTGAAGGTCGGATCGGCACGGTGCCGCTCCTGAGACACGTCGTCGAGGCCGCCGGCGCCGTCCCTGGGCCGCACCGAGGGAGAGCGAGGAGGCGGGATGCGGGACGCGGAGGCGAGGACGTGCCGGCTGTACGGCGCGCCCCGGGCTCCGCACCTGGAGCTCGTCCGGGAGAGGCTGCTCGACCGGCTCGACGCCGACGCCGCGCTGCGCGTCGTCCACGGCCCGTCGGGGAGCGGGAAGACGTCGCTGCTCGCCGAGTGGGCGCGACGCCGCGGAGCGGCCGGTGTCTGGTTCACCGCCACGCCCGCCACCACCCGGCTCGACCTGTGGCGCGCGGTCGCGCGGCGCGCGTCCCGCAGCGGCCTCGAGGGCTTCGACGCGGCGTTCGGGCCGGGCGAGCTGGAGGCCGACGAGATCCCCGAGCGCCTCGCGGAGGCGTTCCTCGCGGTGCCGGGCGACGTCGTCATCGTGGTCGACGACTACCAGGAGGTGACGGACGACGAGGTCCACGCCGACGTGCTCGCGCTGCTGCGCCTGTGCCCCACCCTGTGCGTCGCGGTCGCGACACGCACGTCGTCGCCGCTGGAGGCCCCCGCGGTCGGGCTCGAGCTCGACCGGACCGTCATCACCGCCGACCAGCTGCCGTTCACGCCGGACGAGACGGCGCGCGTGCTGCGGCACGCCGGAGTCACGCTCGACCCGACGGAGGCGCACGTGCGCACGGGCGGGCAGCCCCTGTACCTGCGCGTGGCGATGCTCGCCGCCGAGATGGCCGGCTCCCACGGCACGCCGGCCCACGTCCAGGTCGCCGACGAGCTGCTGCGCGCCGCGGTCGACAAGCAGCTGCTGGGCCCGCAGCGCTCGCGGCTCGAGACGCTCCTGACGCAGTGCGCCGTCCCGTCGATCCTCACGGCCGACCTCGCCGTCGCACTGAGCCGCGACCCGCGCGCGCCCGACCTGCTCTCCGTGCTCGAGGAACGCGGGCTCGGCGCCTGGGAGCGCCGGCCCGCCGGACGGGTCTTCGTGCTCTTCCCCGTCGTGCGCTCGCTCGTGCTGGAGACCGCCCGGCTCGAGCAGCCCGAGGAGGCGCACCGGCTCGAGCTCGCCACGGCGCGGTGGTACCTCGCGAACGGCTACCCCGTCGAGGCGCTGCGGCACGCCGTCACCGCCGACGACCTCGACCTGGCCTCCGCGGCCGTGTCCCGGTACTGGGCCGAGCTGCTCGAGCCGCACACGCTCGCGCGGCTCGACCACCTGCGCCGCATCCCCGTGCACGAGCTGCGTCGGTACCCCCTGCTCGCCGGCGCGCTCGCGATCCACCACGACAGCGTGCCGGGCCAGCGCGCCGAGGCGATCGAGCTGTACCGGGTCGCGCTCGCCGCGATCAAGCCGCGCGCACGGGCCGCCTCGCCGACCGAGCGCGTGGTCCTCGAGGTGCTCGAGTCGGTCGCGCTGCGCTCCACCGGATCCGCGCAGCGCGCGACCGAGCCCGCGCGCCGGGCGCAGCGGTCGCTCAACGAGCTGCGCCTGGACGAGCGGCGCCAGATGGGCCGCGAGCTGCCCCGCCTGCGCGCCGAGATCGCCATGTCCCTCGCGCGCGGCGGCTCGCCGGCCGAGGCGCTGTCCGTGCTGGACGACCTCGGCGACTCCCCGACGGAGAACCCGCGCACGCTGTACGGACTCTCGCTGCGCGCCCTCGTGCGCGCCATGCGCGGCGACATGCCCGAGGCCGCCCGCGACCTCGAGATCATCGACGCGTCGCCGCACGAGCCCGTGCACGCGGGGCGCGGCGACGACCTCTACCGTCTCGCCCGGGCGCTCGTGCGTCTCGAGCAGTTCGACGCGCGCGGCGCGCAGGACCACCTCGACGTCATGCGCCCGCACCTGGCGACGCTCGAGTCCCGCCCGCTGTTCGCGACCGTCCAGGCGGTCGTCGACCTCACCGCGTTCGAGACGGCGCTCGGCAGCGAGCGCCTGCGGCGTTACGTGGAGTCCGAGCGTGGTGCGCGGCGCATCACCACCCGCAACATCGAGCAGCTGGGCTACGCGAGCGGTCTGCTCAACCTCGCGCGCGGGCGGGTCGGCGCCGTCCACGCCCTGCTCAAGGTCGCGCCGTCCCAGTCGCCGCTCACGCCGCTGCTGCGCGCGCACGTCGCGCTGCTCACGGACGGCTGGCAGACCGCGCGCGACCTGCTCGTGGAGCACACGCCCCCGGCCGACGCGGCGCCACGGCTGCGCGTCGCGCACTGGACGCTGCTCGCAGCGACCCTCACCCGCGCCGAGGACGAGACCGCCGCGTGCGACGCCCTGGGCAAGCTCGCGGCGGTGGCGGAGGACCGCCGGCTGCGCTTCGCGCTGGCCCTGCCCCCGCGCCGCGACCTGCTCGCGCTCGCCGGGCTGGCGACCCGCAGCCGTGACCAGACGGCGCAGCGCGTGCTCGCCGACGTCGAGCACGTCCCGGAGCTGTTCGTGCCGGTCGCCGACCTCCCCCAGCCGCTGACGGACCGCGAGGTCGTCGTGCTCGACGCGCTGATGCGGCACGCGACCGCGGCGGAGATCTCGCGCAGCCTCATGGTCTCGGTGAACACGGTCAAGAGCCAGCTGCGGTCGGTGTACCGCAAGCTGGGGGTGCGCCGCCGGGAGGACGCGCTCGCGAAGGGCATCGACCTCGGCCTCATCGCCGCCGACCACGTGGACCCCGCGACGGCGCTCGGCGACCTGTGAGACGTCTCAGACGAGGTCGTCGACGATCTTCGCGGAGGCGCGCATCTGCTGGCGGGCGGGGTCGTCGTCGATCTCGCGGCCGGCCTCGACGAGCGCGGCACGGCGCAGCCACGAGAACAGGACCAGCACCGGGTAGCTGTCGTCGCCGAGGTACACCCGGCGGCGCCAGGAGGCCCACGCGACGGCGCGCGTCAGCGCGGTGACCGGGTCCTCCTGGGCGCTCGCGGCGTGGGCCGCGTTCTCCCAGCCGTGCTCCGCCTCGCTCATGAGCCGGGCGCCGTCGCGGCCGAGGGGCCTGGCGAGGGCCGCGAGGCCGATGTCCTCGCGGATCTCCGTGGCCTCCGTCGGGACGAGGTCGAGGCCGTCACGGTAGGTGCCGAACGTGGCGGGGTCGACGTGGCGCCACGGGTCGTGCTCGGGCAGCGAGTCGAGCAGGTCCGTCAGCGTCCCGGCGAGCAGCGTGACCGCGCGCAGCCGGTGGCCACGGGCCTGGTCGCGCATCGCCTCGAGGGTCGCGACGCGTTCGTAGGGGTCGACCAGCGGCTCGACGAGGCCGACGGCCCAGGCCGCCCACGTGGTGTCGTCCCACGCGGCGGGCCCGCCCTCGTGCGGGCTCATCGCGACGCCACCGCCCGGTGCCGTCCGGTACCGCTCCCGCGGGCCGGGGGCGGTACGGTCGCGGGTGCGAGGGCGGCCGGGGACGCCGCGCGCGACGGGCGGGACGGCGTGCAGGCCCGTGCGGCCATGCCCCCACCTCCTGCTCTCGTCCCTGAGTCCGCGCCCCCGCCCGGCGAGACGTTCGCCAAGGCGGCAGTGTAGCGACGCGAGGCCCCCTCCACGACGCGACGCGACGGGGACCTCTCCCCTGTCCCGCGGGAGGGACGGACGGGCCGTTCGGGGCGCACGCGCCGAAAGGGATGAAAAAAGGGTGAACCATGGTGTGAAAGAAGCGTGTGGGAGTGCAGGAGGTCCTGCCGCCACCCCATGCTTGAACCGTGAACTACCAGATTGCTCTGAGCACGCATCCCGAGCGGGTGCGCGAGGCGTCGCCGCGCGCCGTCGAAGAGGGTCTGGCGGACGACCTCGCCGCCCCCGACGCCGTGCGCTCCGAGGTCGAGCGCATCGTCTCCCTCGAGGACGACGCCCGCTACCGGGCCGAGGTCTCGGCCTTCATCGCCGAGCACCGCACGCACTGGCGCCGCATGGCCGCGCACCTGTGCCGCGCGAACGCCGTGCCGGCCGCGCGCTACCTGGACGACGTCGACGCGATCGTCACCGAGACGGCGTGGGAGATGCTCGAGCGGTCCCGGCGGGACCCGGGCTACCTGCGCACGATGCGCTCCTTCCTCGCGATCGTCGTCTACACCGCGCGACCGCGGGTCCGCTCCTTCGTCGACCACGCGACCGCGCCGGCGTCGGGCATGGTGGCGGCCCAGCGGCGGCGGCGCGAGCTCGCGCGCACGCGCTCGGAGCTCGCGGCGCTGCGCGGCACCGCACCGACTGTGCAGGAGGCGGTGCAGGCCACGAACGAGCGGCTGGGCGCCCACCGGGCCGACGTCGTGCGGCAGGGCATGGTCGTGACCGAGGCCGACGAGCTCGTCATGCGCGGCGCGCTGCCGTTCGACGACGCGCTCGACGCGGACGCGCACCTCGACGACGACCCGGACTGCGTGCTCCACCCCGTCGAGGTGCCGGCGCTGATGCGGTCCGTCGTGGACGCCGCGCGTGCCGAGCACCCGGCGTGCGGTCGCGTCGCGGCGCTGTGGATGTCGGAGGCGTACGGCGGCGGCGGACCGCTGCCCGGGCAGGACACCGTGGTGTGGATCTCCCGGACGCTCGGGCTGCCGCGCCGCCGGACGATCGCCCACATCGAGCGCGTCCGCGAGCTCGCCGTCGAGCAGCTGCGCACCATGGGGATCGACGTCGGCGCGCTGGAGCACGCGTGAGTACCGGCACCCGGACGTCGCGGACGTCCGACGCAGGACGCGCGACGGGCCACCGGCTCGGCGGTGGGAGAATACGCACCGCGGGATAGAGCGTGCGTCGCAGGGATGCAGGGGGACGCAGGGGTACAGGGGGACGAGGGAATGTCTGACGCAGGGGCGAGGTGGCAGCACGCGGGCGTCCGCGGCGTGCTGGCCGGTGTCGTGCGGATGCCCGTCGCCGCGCGCGAGCACGCTCTCGCCGTCGTCGGCGCGCAGCACTCCGACGAGCTCAGCCGCGACGCCCGCCGCCTGGTGCGCGCGCTCGGGGTCGAGGAGACGGACCGCGGTGCCGCGCTCGAGGTCGTGGGGACCGTCCAGCGCGGCGTGCTGCGCGACGCCGTGTCGGGCCACCGGGTCGTCGACCCCCGCGCGTGGGCACCGACGGTGCGCTTCGAGGCGGTGCGAGCCGTCCGTGACGAGGCTGCGCGAGGCCGTCTCGTCGTGACGCCGTACCACCACCGGCTCGCCGCCGACCGTGCGGCCCTGCTGACGCTGCGCCAGGCCGCGGCCACCACCGACGGCGCGATCACGCGCGCGACGCGGGCCGCCACGCAGGCCCGGCAGACCCCGGTCCGCGCCGTCCGCGACACGGCCGCGGAACCGGTCCGCCGCCCGGTGGCGGGCACCGGTCACCGCGTCGCCCTGCCGGGGATGGTCTTCCCGCCCGTCCCCCAGGCCGCCCCGCGGGTCGTGCCTCCGGCCGACCGCGTGCGCCGCGGGACGCGGCGTGCCGCCCTGCAGGACGTGCAGGGCGTGCAGGGCGTCCGCACCGTGCGCAGCAGCAACGCCACGCGCTCGGTCCGGTTCGGCGCCGCGGCCGCGCTGTCCAGCGTCACGCTCATCTTCGGTGCCGCCATCGCGCCCGCCGACGACAGCGCGCCGGACGGCACGGCGGGAGAGTTCGAGCTCGACCGGCTCCAGCTCCAGCCGTTCGGCTGGAAGCCCTTCGACCTCGACGGCGTGGAGCCGTCGACGGGCTCGCAGGAGCCCGTGGCCGAGGTGCCGCAGGTCGTCCCCGCGCCGGAACCCAGCCCGGAGCCGCCCGTGACCACCCAGCCGGAGCCGGCACCGGCGCCGGCACCCGAGACCGTGGCACCCGCCCCGGCCCCCGAGCCCCCGGCACCCGGCCCGGTCCCGGCCCCGCCGCCCGCCGCGCCGCCCGCCGGCGGCCCCGGTGGCGCGACACCGCCGCCGACGCCCGCCCCGCCGTCCGGCACCCCCGCCGCACCCGGCCGGGGCGCGGACGACCAGCAGGACTGGGACAGGGTCCGCGAGGACTGGGAGCGGGTCCGCGACCGCTGGGAGCGCGCCCGGTCCGACTGGGAGCAGGCGCGCGAGGACTGGCGCCGCACCCGCGACGACTGGTACGGAGGCTGGGGCGGCTTCTGAGCCGTCGTGCTCAGGACGCGCGGCGCAGGCCGAGCAGCGCACGGACGTCCGCGCCGGCGTCCGTCGCGGACGCAGCGCGGTTGTCCTCCGCGACCTGGTCGACGATCTCGGCCCGGTGGATGCGCACGTCCCGGGGGGCCTCGATGCCCACGCGCACGCCGTCCTTGCTCACGGACACGACGGTGACCACGACGTCGTCGCCGATGAGGATCCGCTCGCCCACCTTCCGACCCAGCACCAGCATCGACGTCCTCCTGACGTTCCGTGGTCTTCCTGACCTGTCCTCGTGCACCTATGCAGCCGGGCTCCGCTCAGCGTGCGTCCCAGCCGACCGGCAGCCCGAGCGCCTCCACGGTCTCCGGCGTGAGCGTGAGCTCCTGCCCCACCACGACCATGGCACGCACGTCCGCCAGGCGGCGCACCGCGCCCACCCAGGCCGCGGTGTCGGCGGGCTTGCGCGACGCGTCCACGACGACCCACACCTCCTCGGGCCCGAGCTCGTCGAGGACCGCGCGGGCGTCCGCGGGGTCCACGCCCACGCCGACCGCGACGGCGGTCGCCGTGCCCGCGCGGACCCCGCGGGCACGCGCCTCCGTGGCCCCGCGCCGACCGTCCACGCGCGGTGCGTCGCCGGCGTCGGCGAGACCGGCGCCCGCGACGAGGAGGGCGAGGCTCCCGGCCATGGCACGGGCGACCGGGACGGCGTCGTGGCCCAGCCCGACGAGCGCCACGAGGTCGCCCGGGGCGGTCGAGGGGCCGTCGGCCGTGGCCGGTGCGGGCGGGGCGACCAGGGCGGTCTCCGCGACGAGCTCGTCGAGCAGCGCGGCGAACTCCTCGCCACCGGTCGAGACCTCGAGGTCCTCGGCGCGCGACGGGTGCAGCCGGTCGGCGTCGTCGGCGTCGTCGAGCAGGGCCGCGATGCCGGCCCGGCGCGAGGCCGGGAAGCGCACGGCGGACGCGGTCGCGGGCGCGGACGGGGCGCTCGTCACCTCGACGACGGCCTCGAAGTGCTGGCGGCCGAACAGGCCCTTGATGCCCCCCGTGATGACGCGCTCGGCGGAGACGATCCGGGCCTCGGGGCCGTGGGTGCGTCGCGCCTCGTCGAGGATCGACTGCAGGGACTCACCCTCGAGCCGCAATCGCCTGGGCATCGTTCACCACCCCCACCGTCTCCACGAGGGCGTTGCCCGCGACGACCTCCGTGTACGACAGCACGGGCAGGTCGGGCAGCTGCGTCGCGGTGAGCCGGCGGACGGCGGGCCGCAGGGACGGGGCGCACACGAGGACGACGTCGTCGCCCGACCGGCGCGCCGCCGTCACCCGCTCGGCCACCGACGTGCGGAACGCGTCGAGGCGGGCGGGGTCCACGACGATGGTCGACCCGTTCTCCCCGCCCGGCTGACGCCCCGCGAGCAGCGCCTGCTCGAGCGCCGGCGCGATCGTCACGACGCGGATCGTGCCGCCCACGGTGTGGCCGGCCGGGATCGCGGGTCCGAGCGCGGCCCGGGCGGACTCGACCAGGTGCTCGGGTTCGGTGGACCGCTTCGCGGCGAGCGCGAGCGCCTCGTAGATGCGCGGCAGGTCGTTGACGGCGACCTGCTCCTCCAGCAGGCCCTGCAGCACGCGCTGGATCTCGGCGAGCGACAGCAGCGACGGCGTGAGCTCGTCGACGGCGGAGGGGTTGGTGCGCTTGACCTCGTCCGTGAGCACCCTCACGTCCTCGCGCGAGAGCAGGCGGGCGGCGTTGGCGGTGATGATCGCGGACAGGTGCGTGACGAGCACGGAGACGCGGTCGATCACGGTCGCGCCCGCCATCTCCGCGCTGTGCCGCATCTCGACGGGCACCCACTTGCCCTCCATGCCGAAGACCGGGTCGACCGTGGTCTGCCCGGGCAGGTTCGCCAGGCCGTCGCCCAGGGCGAGCACCTTGCCGGACGGCGCCTGGCCGCGCCCGGCCTCCACGCCGGCGATGCGCACGGCGTAGGTCGAGGCGGGGAGCTCGATCGAGTCGCGCGTCCGCACGGGCGGGACGACGACGCCGAGCTCCATCGCGATCTTGCGGCGCAGCGCGCGCACGCGGCCGAGGAGGTCGTCGTGGGCGCCGGTGACGAGGTCGACGAGGTCGGGGGCGAGGAGGATCTCGAGCGCGTGCACGCGCATCTGCTCGATGAGGTTCTCGTTGCTGTCGGGCGCCTGCGCCTCGTTCCGCTCGAGCTGCTCGGCCGCGGCGCGCGCGAGCTCGCTGCGGCGGTGGCTCGCGCGGATCTGCTGCGCGGCGACGAGCAGACCGACGCCCAGCACGAGGAACGGCAGCCGCGGCATGCCCTCGATGAACGACATGGCGAGCGCCGCGGCGCCGGCGATCGCGACCGCCTGGCTGGACTGCACGAGCTGGCTCGAGGCCTGCGACCCGACGTCGCCCTCGTCGGCGTTCGAGCGCGTCACGATCATGCCCGTGGCGACCGCCATGAGCAGCGCCGGGACCTGCGTGACGAGGCCGTCGCCGATGGTGAGGATCGAGTAGGTGTCGACCGACTCCATGACGGGCAGCCCGTGCATCACGACGCCGATGACGATGCCGCCCACCAGGTTGATGAGGGTGATGACGATGCCCGCGATCGCGTCCCCCTTGACGAACTTCGACGCGCCGTCCATCGCGCCGTAGAAGTCGGCCTCCGCGGAGATCTCCGCGCGCCGCGCCCTGGCGTCCTTCTCGCTGATGAGCCCGGCGTTGAGGTCGGCGTCGATCGCCATCTGCTTGCCGGGCATCGCGTCGAGCGTGAAGCGCGCGCCCACCTCCGCGACGCGCTCGGCACCCTTGGTGATGACGAGGAACTGGATGACGACGAGGATGAGGAACACGACCATGCCGATGACGAAGTTGCCGTCGACGACGATGTGGCCGAACGCGCCGATCACCTCGCCCGCGTAGCCGTCCCCGAGCACGAGGCGCGTCGAGGCGACGTTGAGCCCCAGCCGGAACAGCGTCGCGACGAGGAGCAGCGACGGGAAGACCGAGAAGTCGAGCGGCTTCTTCACGAACATCGACGTCAGCAGGATCACGAGCGACAGCAGGATGTTGACGATGATGAGCACGTCGAGCATCGCGGCCGGGACCGGCACGACGAGCAGCAGCACGATGCCGACGACGCCGAGCGGCACGGCGATCATGGTCAGGGACTTGTTACGCACGCGGGACGCTGGTCCTTCCGGGTCCTGGGCGACGCCGCGGGTGTCGCCGTGACGCCCTATGCGCCACCGTGCTCGGGCAGCAGGCTCCGGCACGGGCTCGGCGTCATGCCGCCTGCGCCTCCTCCGCCGGGGGCCACTCCCCCGGCGCGATCGCAGGCCGTGTCATGCGGTGCGGGACCGACGAGGCCGCCGCACCCCGGCGCGCGAGCGCCATGACGAAGGCGAGGACGCGCGCGACCGCCATGTAGAGCTCGACCGGCACCTCCTGCCCGACGTCGCAGGCCTTGTGCAGCGCGCGCGCCAGGGTGACGTCGCGGACCATCGGTACGCGGCACTCCTCGGCCTTCTCGCGGATGCGCGCGGCGACGTGGTCGGCGCCCTTGGCGACGACGCGCGGGGCCGAGCGCCCGGGCTCGTAGCGCAGCGCGACGGCGACGTGCGTGGGGTTGACCACGACGACGTCGGCGTCCGACACCGAGGCGATCATGCGGTTGCGCGACATGGCCCGGGCCATGGACCGGCGCTGGGACCTCACGAGCGGGTCGCCGTCGCTGTTCTTGTGCTCGTCCTTGAGCTCCTTCTTGGTCATGCGCGTCTTCTTGCGGTTGCGCCGCGCCACGACGAGCACGTCGAGCAGCGCGAGGGCCACGCCCGCGGCGATCGCCCACAGCAGGAGCGCGCGCACGCCCGAGCCGGCGGCCTCGAGCAGCGACGCGACGGGCAGGCCGCCCGCCGAGAGCAGCACCGGCATGAGCGACCGTACGACGACGTACAGCACCACGCCGACGACGGTCGTCTTCAGGAGCGCCTTGGCCCCGTTCCACAGCGCCTGCGGCCCGAACGTCTGCTTGAGCCCGCTGACCGGGTTGAACTGGTTGAACTCGCCGCGCATCTTCTTCAGGTGCAGGCCGCCCTGGGCCACGGAGGCGACGAGCACGGCGAGCGCGGTCGCGGCGAGCAGCGGCGCCGTCGTGCGGACGAGGGAGCCGAGCCCCTCCTGCAGCAGCTGCAGCGCGACGGCCGGCTCGGGGTTCTCGATGACCGAGCGCACGGACAGCACCTGCTCGGTCGCCGCGTCCGAGGCGGTGCCCAGCACGAGCGGGACGACGGCCGCCGCGGCGGCGACGCCGACCCAGGCGGTGAGGTCCTGGGACTTGCTGAGCTGCCCCTTGGAGCGGACCTCCTTCATCCGCTTCTCGGAGGCCTTCTCGGTCCTCTCCTCGGTGGTGTCGGCCATCAGCCCACCCCTGACATCCGTGCGAGCGCGTGCCCGGTGAGCGTCGAGACGACGTGCGGCAGCACGACGAGCACCGTCCCCACGAGCGAGAGCGTGAGGAAGATCTTCAGCGGGAAGCCCATCGCGAAGGCGTTGAGCGCCGGGGCGACGCGGTTGACGAGGCCGAGACCGACGTCGGCGAGGAACAGCACGACGATGATGGGCCCGGCGATCTGCAGGCCGGCGAGGAAGGCCCCGGTGAAGACCTCGATGAACGACTCCGCGGGGATCGCGACGAAGGACCCCACGGGGACGGCGTCGTAGGACCGCGCGAGGCCGAGCACGACGAGCTGGTAGGCGTCCGACGTGAACATGAGCACGACCGTCGCGAGGGCGAAGAGCCGCGTGAACTGCGCGCCGTTGACGTTGGTCTGGGGGTCGAACGCCATCGCGAGGGAGAAGCCGCCGAACAGGTCGAGGTGCGACCCGGCGGCCGTGATCGCGGAGAAGACGATCATGACGAGGGCACCGAGCACCGCGCCCGTGAGCGCCTCCGCGACGAGGTACCCGACGAACCGGCCGGTGCCGACGGGCTCGTAGGCGGGCGAGACCTGCGCGGAGACGGCGAGCCCGAGCGAGACGGCGAGGATCGCGCGCACCTGGCGCGGGACGGCGTTGTGCGAGAACGGCGGCGCCAGGACCATGAAGGCGGCGATGCGCACGCCCGCGAGCATCGTCGCCTCGAGCCACGCCTGGTCGACGGCGAGCTCCACGCCCGTCAGCCGCCGTTCAGCAGCGTCGGGATGAGGTCGAACATGGCGTGCGTGAAGGTCACGAGCTCGCCGATCATCCAGTTGCCGCACAGCAGGAGCGCGACGGCGGCCGCGATCGCCTTGGGCACGAACGACAGGGTGATCTCCTGGATCTGCGTGACCGACTGCACGAGCGAGACGACGAAGCCGACGACGAGCGCGGTCAGGAGCACGGGCGCCGCGAGCTTCGCGGCGAGGACCATCGCCTGCATGGCGATGTCGAGGACGGCGGTGGTGTCCACGGCTCACCCCACCCCGTAGGTGCCGATGAGCGAGGTCGTGATGAGCCCCCAGCCGTCGACGAGGACGAAGAGCAGCAGCTTGAAGGGCAGCGAGATCATGGTGGGCGGCAGCATCATCATGCCCATGCTCATGAGGGCGGCCGAGACCACGAGGTCGATGACGAGGAACGGCACGAAGACGACGAAGCCGATGATGAACGCGGCCCGCAGCTCCGAGATGACGAACGCCGGCACGAGCGTGGTGAACGGCACGTCGGCCGGGGTGGCGGGGTTCTGGAGGTCGGCGGCCCGGGTCATGAGCGCGAGGTCCTCCTCGCGCGTGTGCGCGAGCATGAACTCGCGCAGCGGCGCGCCGCCCGCCTCCAGCGCCTGGCTGAACGTCGTGCTGCCGTCGAGGTAGGGCTGCACCGCGGCGTCGTTGATCTCGCCGACCACGGGCGCCATGACGAACAGCGTGAGGAACAGGGCGAGTCCCGCGAGGACCATGTTCGGCGGCACCGTCGCCGTGCCGAGCGCGTTCCGGGTCAGCGCGAGGACGACGAAGATCTTGGTGAACGCCGTCATCATGAGCAGCAGCGTCGGCGCGAGCGAGAGCAGCGTGATCCCGACGAGCGTGACGAGGGACGACGACGGCTCGCCGTTGGGACCGTTGATCTCGACCGAGATGCTGCTGCCCGCGTCCTGCGGGTCCGTCGGCGCGACCGGCGCCGCGGGGGCGTCCGGGTCGACCGGCGCCGCACCGGCGGCGGGCGCGAGCAGGACCGTCGCGACGGCGACGAGCAGCACCAGCAGCACGAGCACCACGGCGCGCGGCGCGACGCCGGAGCGGCCGGGCGGGCACCGGTCCCGGCAGGTGGTCGCGGTCATCGCCGGGCGCCCAGCACGGCCTGCGCCGCCCTGCGCCAGGTGTCGCGCGCGAGGAACGTCTCGAGCGGGGTCGGTGCGGTCACGGCCGCGGCGGCCGTGCGCGCGGCGGCGCGGGTCGGCGCCTCGTGCCGGGGCGGCAGCTCCGGCCACGGGTTGGGCCGGTCCGTCTCCTCGGCGAGCCACCGCTCCGCCGCCGTGACGATGTCGTCGAAGCTGTCCGCCGAGCCCGGCCCCGTGCTCGTCCCCGGCTCCGCACCCGCGGACGGGACGCGGGGCGCGTCCGCGGACGTCGCCGTCGCCGGGAGCGACGGCGACGCGCCCGGGGTCGGCGACGTCGGGCCGTCGATCACCGTCACGGACGCCTCGGTGACGCCCAGCAGGTACCGCTTGCCGCCCGCCTCGAGCAGGACGGCGGCGCTCTTCTGCGTGAGCCCCTGGCGGGCGACGACCGTGAGCTGCTCCCCGCGGCCCGCGGACGCGGAGCGCGAGCCCCGGCCGGCGACCCGGTACGACACCCACAGCAGGCCGAAGACGACGGCCAGCGAGAAGACGACCCGCACGACGGTGGTGACGTCCACGCCGATCAGTCGTCCGCGTCGAGGATCTTGGTGATGCGCACCCCGTAGTCGCCGCCGTCGACGACGACCACCTCGCCCTTGGCGATCGTGCGCCCGTTGAGCTGCACGTCGGCGGGCGCGCCGGCCGAGCGGTCGAGCTCGACGACCGCGCCCGGCTCGAGGTTGAGCACGTCGCGCACCGGCATGCGGGTGTGGCCGACGATGACCGCGACGTTCATCTCGACGCCGGAGATGCGCGCGAGCCGGTCGCCGGTCATCGCCTCGTCGGGGAGGCCGCGCATCGGCGTCCGGGTGCGGACGACGAACCACCCCGCCGTCGCACCCCCGCTCGTGGAGAGCTCGAAGACCACGGACTGCTCGTCCTCGAAGAGGTCGGTCGCGTCACCGACGTGCAGCTCGCCGAGGACGCCGACGCCCGTCGTCGCGCCGGCGGCCTCGAGGGCCGGGCGGAGCACGTCGGTCACGTCGAGCGTGGCCGCCTCCGACGCGCCGGCGAGCGAGTCCTGGTCGATGAGGGCGAGAGCCATGTCCGTGCTCGACGCGCCCACGTACGAGGCGACGACCGCCTGGGCGGCCTGCGGCCCCACCGGAGCACCCCCGGAGAGGGCGGCCGTGAGCGGCGTGCTCGTCGGGACCAGCCCGACGAGCGCGCGGGCGGCCTCCGTGGCGACCTGGGCGGCGGTGCTGTCGACCGTGCTGGCGGTGGTCATGGTCAGTTCTCCTCGGTGGTGACGATGCGGCAGGCGAGTCGGGACCCCGACGAGCCCACGGCGCCGCGGGCCAGGACGTGGCCGTCGACGACGACGTCGAGCGGGCGGTTGCGGGGGTGCGGCAGGCGGATCACGTCGCCCACGGCGAGGTCGATCACCTCGCTCGCGGTCATCGAGGCGGCGGACAGCTCGACGCTGACGTCGACGAGCGAGCGCGCGAGGTGCTGTCGGGTGCGCGTGCTGGCGTCGGACGGGTCGTCGGCGGGGTTCGCCTCGCCCATGTTGGGCAGCAGGGCGACGGACGGCAGCGCGAGCGTGGCACGGCACGACCGCTCCCCCACGCGCAGGCCGAACTCCGCGACGATCATGAGCTCCGCGGTGGGGGCGGCCTGCGCGAACTGGGAGTTGTGCTGGATCGAGGCGATCTTCAGCGGGTTCTCGAGCAGCCGCCCGAGCGAGTGGCGCAGGTCGCGCAGCGTCTCGGTGACCAGCGACGTCATGAGCGTCCGCTCGACGTCCGTGAACTTCCGGTCGATCTCCGGGATGTAGGAGCCCGCGCCGAGCATGTGGGCGATCCACGTGAGCGCGTCGGTGTGCGGGAACTCGAGCACGGCGCGCGGGGCGACGCCGTCGATCTCGCACACGACGACGGTCGTGGTCATCGGCAGGTCGGCGACGTAGTCGTCGTAGGTCCGCATCGTCACGGACGTGAGCCCGACCTGGGAGACGACGCGGATCCGTGCCGTGAGCTGGGTGCCCCACTGGCGCGCGAAGCTCTCGAACGCCATCTCGAGGATGCGGTAGTGCTCGCGCACGAGCGTCGTCGGCCGCCGGAAGTCGTAGACCTCGACCTTGCGCCGGGAGCCGGGTCTACGGACGCGGACGGGTGTCGTCGTGCTCACGTCGCGTCCTATGCGCCGGGGCGCGGCGGAGCCTGCGCGTCGCCGCCCGGCGGCGGGGACGCGTGCGGGCGTGGGGTCGGCGCGCGCCGGGTGCCGTACCGCCTCAGTCCTCCGCGGGTGCCGGACCGCCTCGTGCCGCGGCCGCCTCGGCGCCGTCGCCGGCCTCCGTGCCCGCCGTACCCGCTGCACCCGCCGTGCCTGCTGCGCCCGCCACGCCCTGCGCCGCGTCGGCGGCGCTCAGCGCGCCGCTGAGGACGCCGGGAATGAGGGCGCGCACGGCCTCGGGCTGCGCCGAGAGCACCATGATGTCGACGCGACGGTTCATCGCGAGCGCCTCGGGGCTGGTGCCCTCGGCGATCGGCCGTGCGGAGCCGAACCCGACGGCCGCGATGCGCTGCGCCGCGATGCCGTCCTGCTCGACGAGGTGCCGCAGCACGGCCGTGGCGCGACCCGTCGACAGCTCCCAGTTGGTCGCGTAGCGCGTCCCGACGTGCGCGCGCTGGTCCGCGTTCCCCTCGACCTGGATCTGGTGGGACGTGGGAGCCAGGACGGGCCCGACCACGTCGAGCACCGTCCGGGCCTCGGCGGTGAGGTCCGCGCGGCCCGTGGAGAAGAAGGTGTCGGCGGAGACGAGGCGCACCGTGAGCCCGCGCTCGTCGATCTCGAACCGCACCGAGTCCGACTCGCCGTGGGCGGCGAGGTCGCGCGCCATCGCGTCGCGCAGGGCGGTGAGGTCGGCGACCTCGGCGATCGCGCGCTCCAGGTCGGTCTCGAGCTCGGACTCGACACCCTCCTCGACGGGCTCGTCGGCCGGGTTCTCGATGACCTGCTCGACCACGACGCCGTCCTCGACCGTGCCGAAGCCGGCCGCGAGGGACGACTTGAGCTCCTGGTACTTGGCCTGGTCGACGGAGCTGATGGCGAACAGGACGATGAACAGGCACATGAGGACGGTGACCATGTCCATGTACGAGACCATCCAGCGGCCGCTGCCGCCGGTGTCGTGGCCGCCGCCACCGCCGCCGCCCCCGCCGTGGCCCTTCGCACCGCGCCGGGCCATCAGGCCGCCTTGTCCGCGGGCAGCGACCAGCGGGGCACCATCGTCCGCAGGCGCTCGTCGATGACGCGCGGCCGGGAACCTGCCTGGATCGACATGTAGCCCTCGAGCAGGACGTTGAGCCGCTCGACCTCCAGGTCGGACAGCCGCTTGAGCTTCGCGCCGATGGGCAGCCAGATGAAGTTGGCCGAGAGGATGCCCCAGAGGGTCGCGATGAACGCCGCGGCGATCATGTGGCCGAGCTCCGACGGCTCGGACAGGTTCTCGAGCACGTGGGTGAGGGACACGACGGTGCCGACGATGCCGATCGTCGGCGCGTACCCGCCGATCGCGTTGTAGAAGTCGTACGCGACGGCGTCCTCGCGCGCCTTGGTGTCGATGCGCTCCTCGAGCAGCGTGCGCAGCTGGTCCGCGTCCGCGCCGTCGGCCAGCGACTGCAGGGCGCTGCGCTGGAACGGGTCGTCCGTCTTCTGCGACTCCGCCTCGAGGGCGAGGAGCCCTCCGTCGTTCTGCACCGTCTCGGCGGCGCGCACGACCTCCTCGATCGCGTCGGCGGGCTTCGCGACCTTGCCCGTGAACGCGCGCGGCAGCGCCTTGAGCGCCACGAGCGAGTCCTTGAGGGTGCCGGACGCGATTGCGACGAAGATGCTCGCGCCGAACACGAGGATGATCGGGGCGGGCAGCAGGATCGACGTGATGTGGGCGCCCTCGAGGTACACCATCGCGACGAGCGAGGCGAACGCGACGAGGATGCCGATGAGGGTTGCGGGGTCCATGGGTGCCTACTTCGTCCGCGGGGCGGGGAGCGGGGTCACGTCGACCGGGCGGCCGTCGTCGGGGTCGGTGGAGTCTCGGGGTGCTCTGCGCACGAGCTCGAGCGGCGCCCGGTCCGCGAGGTCGGGGACGGAGCGCGCGAGGGCGAGCACGCGTGCCTTGTACTCCTCGATCAGCCGGATCACGTCCGCCATCGACTCGGTCACGATGTACCGCGAGCCGTCGATCATCGTCACCCGGGTGTCCGGGCTGGTGTCGACACGGGCCACGAGGTCCGCGTTGACCGCGATGCGCTCGGAGTTGAAGCGCGTGAGGACGATCACGGTTCCACCTTCGGGTCGGGAGGTCGGGTTCGGAGGTCGGTCGGGCGAGGAGCAGCGCTCCCCGACGTGCACTCTCGGCACGCCACCCGCTCTGGTGGGGGTGAGACGGTCCCGGGACGGGACCGGCCGCCGGCGCCTCGTGCGGCGAGGCGTCGGCGGCCGGTGCGCGGGCCCCGCGGGACGGGGTCAGCGCTTGAGGTTCACCAGCTCCTGGAGCACCTCGTCCGAGGTGGTGATGACGCGCGAGTTCGCCTGGAAGCCGCGCTGCGAGACGATGAGGTTCGTGAACTCCTGCGACAGGTCCACGTTCGACATCTCGAGCGCGCCCGCGGTGAGCGAGCCGATCCCCTGGTCGCCCGCGGCACCGACGACGACGTCGCCCGAGTACTGCGTCGCGGCGTAGAGCGAGTCGCCCGCCTTCTCCAGGCCCGGGGCGTTCGTGAACGTCGCGAGAGCGACCTGGCCGAGCACCTCGGTGCGGCCGTTGGAGTAGCGCCCCACGATCGAGCCGTCGCCCGAGACCGAGTAGGACGTCAGCGAACCGGCCGCCCCGCCGTCCTTGCTCGCGACCGCGACGTTCGACAGCTTCGCGTACGACGTGACCGCGGCGAGGTCCACGGTCACGCCGCCGGGCAGCGCGAACGTGCCGCCGCCCGTCAGCGCGCCGTCGGTGAACGTCAGGGCCTGCGGGCCGGCGAGGGCCGCGCCGGTCGCCGTGTCCTCCGCGCTCACCGACCAGGCGCCGCCGCCCGTGGTGGTGAACCGGAGCGAGACCATCGTGGAGGCCCCGAGCGCGTCGAACACCTCGACGTCGCGCACGAGCTCCGTGCCGGCGGCGGCGTCCGTCGGCAGGTTGCCGCCGAACGAGACCGACGTGGTGGGCTCGGCGGGGATGACGTCCCCGACCGGGATCGTGAGGTTGCCGAGCGGGCTGTCGGTGTCGACGACGCCGTCCTGCGCGGTCCACCCCTGGACGAAGTCGCCGTTCGCGTTGACGAGGCGCCCCATCGGGTCGAAGTTGAACGCACCGTTGCGCGTGTAGAACGGCTGGCCGCCGCGCTCGACCACGAAGAACCCGTCGCCGTTGATCATGAGGTCCGTCGGCACGCCCGTCGTCTGCGCCGCGCCCTGCGTGAACTGGGTGGTGATGGCCGCCGTCGTGACGCCGAGGCCGATCTGCGCCGGGTTGGCCCCGCCGACCTCCTGGTCGGGGGCGACACCCGCGGCGACGAGCTGCGACAGCGTGTCCTGGAACTGGGTGCGCGAGGACTTGAAGCCCGTCGTGTTGACGTTCGCGATGTTGTTGCCCGTGACGTCCAGCATGTTCTGGTGGGCGCGCAGGCCGGAGATTCCGGTGTTGAGGGAGCGGAGCACGAGGGGTCCTTTCGGTCAGGCGGCGTCGCCGCGGCCAGGGGTCGAGGTGGCGCCGTCCGTCGGTGCCGGGGTGCCGGAGGGGTCGGTCGCCGTGCGGGTGACGGCGGAGACCTGGTCGAGGTCGACCGTCACCCCGCCGATCGTCACGGTCGGGACGGAGTCGTGGAACGACACCGCGGTGGCGGTCCCGGTGTGCTCGACGCCCTTGTCGTCGAGGTAGGAGACCTGGTTGCCGAGGAGGTCGGCGGCGGTGGAGCGCATCTGCAGCGCGAACGCCTCCTGCTGGCGGAGGTCGACCTGCTTCACGAGGTCGCTCATCGTGTTGAGCGCCTCCATCATGGCGAGCGACGTCGTCTGGCTGACGATCTCGCTCGTGTCCATCGAGGCGGACGGGTCCTGGTTGCGCAGCTGGGTGACGAGCAGCTCCATGAAGAGCTCGCCGTCGTAGTCCTGCTTGGGCGCGCGGACGGGCGGGGTGGCGTACATCGCGCTGGATGTCGCCGTGGGCACGGGGTCGACGGGCACGTCGCTCCTTCCTCAGACGAGGACGTCGAGGCGCACGGTGGCGCCCGACGTGCCGTCGCCGGCTGTCGGTTCGGTGGGGGTGACGGCGGACGACCACGCGGACCGGTGCCCGGTGCCGGGGGTCGACGCCCGTGCGTCGCGCCCGTCACCGCTGCCGTCGTCGCGCCCGTCGCCGAGCGCGGCACCGCGGCCGTCCGACGAGCCGGCGTCGCCGTCGCCCGCGGCGGGCGGCGCGTCCGAGGTCGAGACCGAGAGGCTCGCGGACGGGGCGAGGCCGGCCAGGTCGCGACGCAGGTCGGCCACGAGCGCGCGCAGCGCCTCGCGACCGGTGTCGTGGGGTGCGAAGAGCTCGATCCGCAGCTCGCCGCCGGTGATGTGCGCCCGCACGGTGACGGGCCCGAGGTTCTCGGGCGTCACCGACAGCGTCAGCACGTGGTCGCCGTCGCCCGCGTCCACCAGCTGGAAGACCGGCCCGGACACCTGGGCGTGCAGCGACGGCGCCGCCGGAGGTGAGGCCGGGGCCGTCGCAGCCCCCTGCGCTGCGACGGCCACCGGCGTCGTCGGGACCGCGGGGACGGTCACGACGGGCAGGTCGGGCGCGCCCTCGGCGGGCGGCGCGACCAGGATCTCGGCCGGCGCGGACGCCGGCACCGGTGCGGACGAGGACGCCGGCGCCTCGGCGGGCGGCGCGGCCTGCGGCGCGACGGGCACCGCAGCCGCCGCCGGAGCCGCGCCGGTCGCCGCCGCGCCGGAGGCGGTCGTGCCGGCACCTGCGGCACCCGTCGACGCCGGACCCGCAGCCGCCGTGCCGGGCCCCGTGGCGGTGACGGCGGCCGACCCGGACGCACCCGTGCCGGGCGCTGCGGCGCCCGCCGCGGCGCCGGTCCCCGCGGTGGCGCCGGTCGCCGCACGGGTCGGGGAAGCGCCGGTGGTCGCGGCGGCCGACGTCGTACCGGCCCCCGGGCCGCCCTGCGTCGCGGCCGCGGCGACCGCGACGGTCGCCGGGGCGCCGGGCGCAGGTGCTCCCGCGGTGGTCCCGGTCGCCGCCGGGGGCGTCGCCGCTCCGGCCCTGCCGGGCGTGCCCGCGGTGTCGGCGGCGTCGTCGGCAGGCGCCACCGCGGCGTCGGCGGCGTCCGCGGCCTCGACAGCGGTCGCAGGCACGCCGGCGGCCTCGGCGGTCGGGCCGTCGACGACGGTGCCCACGACACCGTCCGGGAGCGCTGCGGGTGCACCACCCGCCGGGACGACGGTCTCCCCCGCGGTCACGAGCGCCGCGTCGGCGGCGGCCCGCGCGGCGGCGTCGTCCGCGCCGCCGGGCGTGCCGTCGGTGGTGCCGTGAGTCCCGTGAGTCCCCTCGGTGCCGACGCTGCCGTCGGTGCCGACGCTGCCCGTGCCGGTGCCGTCCTCGACGGCCGCGGGGCCGGCGTCGCCCGCGGGGCGCGCGGACCCGTCGCCGGCGCCCGGCGCCCGGGAGGCGTCCCGTGACGGCCCCGACGGCCCCGGGCGCGAGCCCTCGCCGGCGACCGCCGCGAGCGTGCGGCCGAAGTCGTCGGCGCCGCCCGTCCGGGTGGTGCCCGGGCCGGGAGCCGGCCGGGACGCCACGGGCAGCGGCAGGGTGCTGATGGTCATCGCTGTGCTCCTCAGCCGACGACGCGGCGGATGGTCGTGACGGAGGCGTCGGTCACGGGCGTGATCTCGACGGTCTCCCCGGGTCGCGGGGCGTGGATCATCCGGCCGTCGCCGACGTAGATGCCGATGTGCTTGCCACCGCGCTGCACGACGAGGTCGCCGGCCCGTGCCTCGGCGAGCGACGCCACCTCCGTGCCCACGCGCATCTGGTCGGCCGCGACGCGCGGCACGTCGACACCGTGCCGGCCCAGCACGAGCTGGACCAGGCCGGAGCAGTCGAGCCCGCCCTCGGCGAGGCTCTCCCCGCCCCACACGTACGGCACCCCGAGGTACTCGCGCGCCGTCTCGACGACGGCCGCCCCGACGGTGCCGCCCCCGGTGGTGGCGGGCGCGGTCGCCGTGGCAGGGGCGGCCCCGGAGCCCGGCGCGAGCGCGGACCACAGCCGACTCGCGAGGTCGTCGGTGCCGGCCTGCGCGCCGGGGAGCGCCGACAGCAGACCGGTGGTCAGGTCGGCGGACCCGGCACCCGTCGTGCCCGTGACGGACGCCAGGACGGAGGCGAAGTCGGCGGCGCCGGTCGCCGCCCCCGCGGCGGTCGCGCCCGCGGACGCGGTGGACCGCGCGACGGCGGGCTCCTGGAGCGAGGCGAAGCCCGAGCGGATCTCGTCGACGCGGGCGAGGGCCTGGATCATGCTCACGGACCGGCCGTCCTCTCGGGCGGGCGGACCGTGGACGAGGCGACCTCGTCGAGCGTGGCCTGCTCGGCGCGGCCCTCGGCGCGCGCCGTGTCGTCGTCGTGCCGCTCCTGGAGCTTCTCGAGCCCCAGGGAGGCCGTGCGCGCGCGCTGCAGCTCGGCCCGCGCCTCGTCGACCTCCTGCACGCGCAGGCGCGACTCGGCCTCCAGCACCGCGAACAGGGAGCTCGACGCCGCGCGCGAGGCCGCGATCGCGGCGAGCGACGCGTTGCTGCTCGCCAGGGCGGGCGACGCGTCGACGTACGCGGCCAGCCCGCCGACGCGGTCGAGCGTCTGCGTGAGGTCGGCGTCCGCCTCGACGAGACGCATCCGCGCCTGGTCCTCCTCGAGCTTGCGCAGGCGCAGCACGCCCGCGAGCCGGAACCTGCCGGCCATCACGCCTCCCCTGCGGTCAGGGCCTGGGCGAGGCGCGTCAGACGCGACCACGACTCGTCGGCCGGTGTCTGGTCCGTCATGGCCTGGCGCAGGAAGGCGTCGATCGCGCCCTCGTGCTCCAGCGCCGCGTCGACCAGCGGGTTCGAGCCCTTCTTGTACGCCCCGATGTCGATCATGTCCTGGGCCGCGCGCCGCGCCGCGAGCACCGCGCGCAGCGTGAGCGCGACGGACCGCTGCTCCGGCGTGGTCACGCGCGAGGCGACGCGCGAGACCGAGCCGACCGCGTCGACGGCCGGGTAGTGGCCCGCGACGGCGATCGCGCGGTCGAGCACCACGTGCCCGTCCAGGACCGAGCGCGCCTGGTCGGCGATCGGCTCGTTGTGGTCGTCACCGTCGACGAGCACGGTGTAGACGCCCGTGATGGAGCCGGTGGGACCGGTGCCCGCGCGCTCCAGGAGGCCCGCCATGAGGGAGAACGTCGACGGCGGGTAGCCGCGCGTCGCGGGAGGCTCGCCGACGGACAGCCCGATCTCGCGCTGCGCCATGGACACGCGCGTGAGGGAGTCCATCATGAGCACCACGTGGGAGCCGGCGTCGCGGAACGACTCGGCGATCCGGGTGGCGGTGAACGCGGCCCGCTTGCGCATCATCGCCGGCTCGTCGGAGGTCGCCACCACGACGACCGAGCGGGCCAGCCCCTCGGGGCCGAGGTCGTCCTCGAGGAACTCGCGCACCTCGCGGCCACGCTCGCCGACGAGGGCGATGACGGACACCTCCGCGTCCGTGCCGCGGGTGATCATCGACAGCAGCGACGACTTGCCGACGCCCGACCCGGCGAACAGGCCGATGCGCTGGCCGCGACCGATGGTCGTGAGCGTGTCGAGCACGCGCACGCCCGTCTGGAGCGGCGTCGTGATCCGGGCACGGTCCATCGCGCGCGGCGCGTCGTGGTCGACCGGGACGCGGGCGGACACGGTGAGCGGCCCCTTGCCGTCGACGGGCCGCCCGAGCGCGTCGATCACGCGGCCCGTGAGGCCGCGCCCGGTCGGGACGAGCGTGCCGGCACCCTGCGCGCGCACCGGGTCGCCGGCGCCCACCCCCGTGACCCGGCCCAGCGGCATGCAGCGGGCGCGCCCGTCCGACGTCGCCACGACCTCGGCGTCCACGCCGTGCGCGCCGTCGCCGACGCGGACCAGGTCGCCGATCGCGCACCGGAGACCCGCGACCTCCAGGCTGAGGCCGACCGCGGACGTCACGACACCCACGCGCTCGGGCCGCGCGGCGGCGAGGAGCGGCCCGAGGAGGCCGGCCCTCGCGGCGGCGGGCGCCTGGGGCGTCGCGACGCTCATGCCCCTCCCCCGGTCGTGCCCGGGTCCGCGAGCGCGGCGCGGGCACGTTCCACGGCGGTACGGACGCGGGCGTCGAGGAAGCCGTGCTCCAGGTCGGCGACGGCGTCGCCCCGCCGCAGCGCCGGGTCCGGCACGAGCAGCGCGTCGGCCACGCCCGTCTCGGCGAGCAGGTCCACGTCGTCCGGGTGCAGCCGGACCGCGACGACCGCGCCCTCGGCCGACGCGGTCACGCGCTCGAGCGCGGCCTGCGCCGCCCGCGAGCGGTCCGCGAGCTGGAACCCGACGATCGACTCGGCGAGGTCGAGCGCGCCGCGGACGGTGGCGTCCTGGGCCTCGGCGACCACCGGGACGGTGCGCTCGCCGAGCGCGCGGGCCGCCTCGCGGAGCACGGCGAGAGCGCGCTCGGTCCGCGCCGCCTGCTCGGCGACCCGCCGGGCGTGCTCCGCCTCGAGCTCGGCGCGCGCGCGGGCGGCGTCCTGCTGGGCCGCGCGGGCGCCGGCGGCGTACCCGGCGGCGTACCCGCGCGCGGAGGCCGACGCCTCCACCTCCTGCAGCCGTGCGCTGGGCAGGACGGGGACGGCCTGCGGCACGAACCGGGTGTCAGTAGACAAGCTCGTCTCCGTCCGTGCGGTGGATGGTGATCTTCTCGCCGGCCTCCAGGTCGCGGATGATGCGGACGATCTCGGCCCGCGCCTCCTCGACCTGGCTCATGCGCACGCCGCCGAGACCCTTGATCTCGTCGTCGAGCAGCGCGCGGTTGCGCTCGGAGATGTTCTTCGTGATCGTCTCGACGACCCGGTTCGACGTCCCCTTCATCGCGAGCGCCAGGACGGCCATCTCGACGCCGCGCAGGATGACCTGGACGTCGCGCGCCTCGAACGAGGCGATGTCCTCGAACGTGAGCATCCGCGAGCGGACCTCCTCGGCGAGCTGCGGGTCGCGGGCCTCGAGCCCCTCGAGCACCGCCTTCTCCGTCGCCGCGTCCGAGCGGTTGATGATGTCGACGAGCGGCTGGACGCCGCCGATGATCTCGACCGGCTGCCGCGGGGTGATGCTCGCGCCCATGCGCGTGCGGAACTGCTCGGAGACGAGCTTGACCGCCTCGGGCGACGCGGTGCCCATGGTGGCGAGCGCCTGCGCGACGTCGGTGCGGTACTCGTCCGCGAGGTTCGCCAGGACCGAGGACGCCGCGCCCGAGCCGAGGTGCGCGAGGACGAGCGCGACGGTCTGCGGGTGCTCGCCGTCGAGCAGGGACACGATCTGGCCGGGGTCGGTGCCGTCGAGGTACTCGAAGGCCTTGCCCTGCATGCTGGACACGAGCCGGTCGACGACGTCGGCGGCCCGGTCGGCGCCCAGCGACGCCTCGAGCAGCCCGACCGCGAAGTCCTTGCCGCCGCGCGGGCGCGGGTTGCCGGACAGCGCCATGTCGTAGAACTCGTCGAGGGCCGCGATCGCCAGGTCGGCGTCCACGACCTGCGTGCGCATGATCTCCGCCGCGACCTCGCCGGCCTCCTCCTCCGAGAACAGCGACATGATCGTCGCAGCGCGCTCCTGGCTCATCTGCATGAGGACGAGCGCGACCTTCTGCACCCCGCTCATCGCGGCGACCTTGCGCACGGCCTCGGCCGACGGCGCCGGCGTGGGCGCCGCCACCGGCAGCGTCGCGGCGTCGGGTGCCGGCGCGGTCGCCGGCTCCGCGGTGGCCACGCTCATCAGGACACCCCCGCCCGGTCCTCGGCGAGGAGCACCCGCAGGTACTCCGCGGTCTTGTCCGGGTCGGCCCCGGCGAGCGCGTCCACCTCGGCGCGACGCTGGTCGACGCTCGAGAACCGCGGCGTCGGGGGCTGGATCTGCGGCCTCTCGGGCACGGCCTCGAGCTCGGCGTCGCCGTCCCCGCCGGGCAGGCCGAGGAACTCGTCCTGCGCACCCATGAGCTCGAGGTCGCCGATGTCGACCGTCTCCCGGCGCTCACGACGCCGGCGCGAGCGGCGCCACAGGGCGAGGATCACCAGGGCCGCGAGCAGCACCCCGGCGACGACCGCCGCCGTGCGCAGCAGCTGCGCCTGCCGCTCGGCCGCCGCGGCCTCCTCCGCCGCGGTGAGCGCGGCCTGCGCCTGCTCGGCCGCCGTGGTGTCGAACGGCAGCACCTGGACCTCGACGGCGTCGCCGCGCTCGGGGTCGATGCCTGCCGCGGCGGCCACGAGGCCGTTGATCGCGTTGATGTTCATGGCACCCGCGGCCTCGGCGTCGAGCGCGACCGACACCGTCTGCCGGGTGAGCACGCCCGCCGGGGTCGTCGTCGTCTCGGTGACCTTGTCGATCGCGTTGTTGCGGGTCGTGTCCTCCGACCGGTACGTGGAGTCGCCCCCGCCGCCACCCGGCACCGCGATGTTGTCGGGCCCCAGCACGCCCGCCGCACCGGCGCCGGCGCCGGTGTACTCCTCCGTCGTGGTCGCCTCGTTGAGGACGGGCGCCTCCTCGGGCGTGCCGAAGGTCTCCTCGAGCCGCTCGGAGCTGGACAGCTCCATCTCGGCCGTGACCGCGACGGTGGAGTTCCCCGCGCCGACGACCTGGTCGAGCATGGCCTGCACCTGCTGCGTGACCTTCTGCTCGTACTCGCTCGCCTGCTGGCCGGTGGACCGCGTGCCCACGCCGACCTCGGAGAGCACCTCGCCGTTCGCGTCGATCACGGCCACGTCGGTCGGCGCCATGCCGTCGATCGACGCCGAGACGAGGTGCACGATGGCGTTCACCTGGTCGGTCGTGAAGCTCGCGCCGCGGGCCGGGGCGACGAACACCGACGCCGTCGGCGTGCCCTGCTCGGCGGCGAACACCGTCTCCTCGGGGATCGCGAGCTGCACCGAGGCGGTGTCGACGACGTCCATCGCGGAGATCGTGCGGGCGAGCTCGCCCTCGAGCGCGCGCTTGTACGTGACGTCCTGCTGGAACTCGCTCGACGTGACGCCCATCTCGTCGAGGAGGCTGTAGCCGCCCGTCGGCTCGTCGGCGGGCAGGCCCGCGGTCGCGGCGGTCAGGCGCTGCTCGTACACCTGCTCGTCGGGCACGAGCACCGTCGAGCCGCCGTCGGTCAGCTGGTACGGCACGCCCTGCGAGCGCAGCTGGTCCACGACGGCCGACGCGTCCGCGCTCGACAGCCCCGAGAACAGGGGCGTGTACGTCGGGCGCGACGCCCAGGACACGAGCGCCACGACGGCGACGACGAGGATCGCCAGCGCGAGCAGCGCGAGCGTGCGCTGCGCGACGGTGAAGTCGCGGACCGCCCCGAACGCGCGGCCGAACGACGACTTGATCTTCTCGGGCATCGTCAGGCCTGCATCCTCATGATCTCGGTGAACGCGTCGACGGCCTTGTTGCGCACGGCCGCGACGAGCTCGAGGGTCGTCTGGGCGCGGGTGGAGGCGATGGTCGCCCGGTGGACGTCCTCCAGGTCCCCGGTGACGGCGGCGACGGCGAGCTCGTTGGACGTCGCCTGCAGCTGCTGGGTGCTGTCGACCGCGCCGCCGAGCACGTCGGCGAACGCCGTCGCGCCCGCGGCACCGACCTGCTCGGCGCGGGCGACGGGCACCGCACCGGCGAGGTCGGCCGTCGTGACGCCGGCGAGGTAGCCGGTCGCGGTCGTGGGCTCCACGGAGGAGAGAGGCATGGGGCTCACTTCCCGATCTGCAGGGCTGCTTCGTACGCGGTCTTGGCGCGGTCGACCACCGCGGCGCTGGCCTGGTAGCCGCGCTGGGCCATGATCAGGTGGCCCATCTGCTCGGAGAGGTCGATGTCGGGGTAGCGCACGTACCCGTCGGCGTCGGCCAGCGGATGGTTCGGCTCGTACGTGAGCCGTCCCTCCGCGTCGCCCCACGCGGCTCCCGCGACGTAGGCGCCGGGGTTGTCGTCGCCGCCCTCGACCGCGAGGACGTACCGCGCCTGGAACGCGACGTCGTCGGTGGCGCGCACCGTGTTCACGTTGGAGAGGTTGTCGGAGACCGCGTCGAGCCACTTGCGGTGCAGCGTGAGGCCGGTTCCGGCGATGCCGAGCGCGTCGAAGGTCATGGTCAGGCCGTCCTCATCGCCGCGCGCAGGGCGTTCGCCTCGCCGCCGACGGCCTGCGTGGCGAACTGGTACCGCAGCACGGTGTCGACGTTGGAGACCGTCTCGGTGTCGAGGTTGACGTTCGAGCCGTTGAGCTGCGTGGGCTCGAGCGAGCGCGCCTCGGTGAAGGCGGCACGGCCGTCGCCCTCGCGGACCGAGACGGCGAGGGCCTCCTCGAACTGCACGCGCCGGGCGGTGTAGCCGGGGGTGTTGATGTTGGCGACGTTCTCGGCGATCGCGCGCTGGCGGGCGGACAGCCCGTCGAGGGCGCTCTGGAGCGCGAGAGAGGTGACGGAGTCGAACACGGGCGCGGCATCCCCACGTCGTCGGTGTCGGCCGTCCGATGGCCTGCGTGGCGAGCGGTCCGTGCTCACCCTGGACTGTCGGCGACCGTCCGGCCGCCGTGCGTCACCCGACGTCCTGCGGACCGCGTGCCCCCCGGCGCGTCGTGTGCTCACGCGGGGCCCTATGCAGGCGTCCTCACGGTGAGCCCGCGTGCGTCGTGCCGCGTCAGGCGCTCACGTCGAGGTAGGCCGCGGCCGTGGGGTCGTGGGCGGGCGGCACGGCACCGAGCGCGCGGACGTGGCGCCGGTTGCTCGCCATCGCGGCGTGCAGGCCCCCGACCGCCCCGCCCAGCCGGGCGACCACGTCGAGCGCGCGCTCGACGAGCGACGGCGGCAGCGGGCCCAGGCCCTGCGGCGGCTCCCACGCGAGGAGGCGGGCCACGGCGGACTCCCCCGCGTGCTCGCCGGCGTCCCCGGCCATGGTCTCGAGCTCGTCGAGCACACGCTCCCACGCCGCCGTCGCCGCAACGGCGCCGCTCCGTCCTGCGTCCGACGTCGGGCCGGGCGGGAGGTCGGACGGCTCCACGGCCTCAGGCGACACCGGACACCGAACCGGGGCCGAGCGACGCGCGACCGTGACCGGCGGGAAGCTGCTCCGCCGCCTGCCGCCACGTCTCCTGCAGCGGGACGACGAGCTCGATCACCTCGTGCGTGCGGGCGATGTCGCGGTGCACGTTCGCGGCCACGAGCGCCTCGTGCATGTACAGGTAGAGGGCCATGAGGTCCTCGGCACCGTCCCACACCGTGGTGTCGAGCGAGCCCATGAGCTCGGCGACGATCGCCTGGGCGTGCAGGAGCTGCTCGGACGCGACGGACCACCGCTCCTCCCCTTGCGCCGTCTCCGCCCGACGGAGGTCGAGCACGAGGCGGTCGTAGAGCATGGTGAGCAGGCGCGCCGGGGACGCGGTGAGGACGGCGTCGCGCCCGTAGGCGCTGTGGACGAGGGGGTTCACGGGTGCTCCTGGGGTGACGGAACGGGTCAGTTCGTACGCTGCTGCGGGGTCAGCGCCGCGAGCTGCCCGGTCAGCCACTGCTGCTGCGAGTCCAGCTTCGCGAGCTGCACCTCCATCGCGACGAACTGCGACGTGAGGCGGGCGCGTCGCTGCTCGAGGCGCAGGTCCCACCCGGCGATCTGGTCGTCCAGGCGCTTCGCGGTCGTCTCGCGGTTCTGGATGGAGGTCGTGAGCAGGCCGTCGTACTTGTCGGACAGGGTCTCGGCGGCGTCCTGCACGCGGGTGGCGACCTGGGAGAAGAGCGTGGTGGCGGCGTCCGGGTCCTCCGCGAGGGCCGTCCCGAGCTTCTCGGCGTCGAACGTGATGTCCCCGTAGCGCGTGATCTCGATGCCGATCGCCGCGAGGGACGTGCCGTCCACGGGGTAGGTCATCGCGTCGAGCAGCGTCTGGCGCGCGGAGCGCACGACCGACTCGCCGGCGAGCGTGGCGCCCGACGTGCTGCCGTCGGAGCCGATCGTCACCTTGGTCTGCGCGGTGATGCGCGACAGGATGGCGGACACGGCGTCCACGAGACCCTGCACCGTGGCGGCGCGCGCGTCGGCGTCGTCGCCGACCGTCACGGTGACGGGGTCGGTCGACGCCTTGGAGACGGTGACGTCCACGCCGGGCAGCAGGTCGGCGAAGGTTGCGGACGCGGACGTCACGGTCTGCTCCGCGGCGGTCCCTGCCCACAGGCGGACGGAGGAGTCGGCGGCGGCCGTGACCGTCGCGGCACCGGGGGCGGCGAGGAGGTCGGTCGCCGTGCCGGCGTCCACCTCGGCGGCGGTGCCGGCGTGGAACGAGAACGCGCTCGCGGCGCCGGTCTCGGTGGCGGTGAGCTGGAGGCGGTACAGCGTCTGGCCCGTGCCCGCGTCGGTCCCGGCCGCGACCTTGACGGCGCGCACGCCGCCGTCCGCGGCGTTGACCGCGGCGACGACGTCGTCGAGCGAGGTCGACGCGGCGGTGATCTCGGTGTGGTTCCCGTCGGCGTCGGTCAGCGTGAACGCGGTGCCCGACGCCGTGGCCATCGCGGCGGTGACGGACTTCTGCGCGGCCGCCACCCGGTCGACGACCACGTCGAGGCTGCCCGCGCTGGCGCCCTCGCCGGCCGTGACGGTGACGGCGTCGGACGAACTCGTGGCCGTGAACTTCGCCAGGGCGTCGCTCTTCGCCAGCTCCTTCGCGGTCTTCGCCAGGGCGGCGATGCGCGTGTTGAGGTCCTGCAGCGCGGTGATCTCGCTGCGCTGCGCCTTGACCTTGGACTGCAGCTGAAGCTGCGGGATGGACTCCACCTGGATGAGCTGGTCCACGATGGCGCCGGTGTTGAGGTTGCTCGACAGACCGGAGAAGGAGATGCTCACGGGGGTCGCCTCCAGGTGCGCGGGGTGGGGTTCGAGGGAGGTGCCGGCTCGGGCGCCGCGGCGTGCGCGGCGGGGCGGCGGACGGCACCCGACGGGCGGCGGGGAGGTCGGTCCGGGCCGCCCGCCGGGTGGTCAGGGTCAGCCGAGGAGCTGGAGCACGCCCGCGGTGGACTGGTTCGCCTGCGCGAGCATCGCCGTGCCGGCCTGCGCCAGGATGTTCGTGCGCGAGTAGTTCATCATCTCCTTGGCCATGTCGACGTCGCGGATGCGCGACTCGGCCGCCGTCAGGTTCTCGGCCGCGACGTTGATGTTGGAGATCGCGTACTCGAGACGGTTCTGCGTCGCACCCAGGCCCGAGCGCGCCGTCGAGACGGCGGTCAGCGCGGTGTCGACGAGCTCGATCGCGGCCTGTGCGCTCGCCGCGTCCGTCTCGACGTCCAGCACCAGCGGCGTGAGGATCGTCTCGAGGTCGTTCGTGGTCAGGTCGACCGTGATCGTGTTGCCGCCGGCGGCGGTGCCCTCGGCGCCCACCTGGACCGTGAGGTCCGTGGCCGCCGCGGTCAGCAGGTCGATGCCGTTGAAGTTCGTCGACTCGACGATGCGGGTGAGCTCGTCCGCGAGCTCGTCGATCTCGGACTGGATCGCGGTGCGTGCGTCGGCGTTGTTCGTGTCGTTGGCCGCCTGCACCGACAGGTCGCGCATGCGCTGCAGGATCGACTGGGCCTCGCCGAGGGCGCCCTCGGCGGTCTGCACGACCGAGATGCCGTCCTGCGCGTTGCGCGCCGCGACCGCGTAGCCGTTGACCTGCGCACGCAGGCCCTCGGCGATCGACAGGCCCGCGGCGTCGTCGGCCGCGCGGTTGATCCGCAGACCCGAGGACAGCTTCTCGAGCGACTTGCTCTGGCTGTCCTGGGTGTTGGTGAGGTTCCGGTACGTGTTGAGTGCCGAGACGTTGGTGTTGACGCTGAAGCCCATGAGACGTCCTCCGTGAGACGGGCGGTCGGATGATCCCCCAGCCCATCCGTGGGCCGGTCACCGAGCACTGTCGGCAGGCGCCGCCCGCTCGTGGCCCCCGACTTCGGGCAGCGCGTCGCCGCCCCCACGGGCGGGGACGACGAACGGCGCCGCACCGGTGAGGTGCGACGCCGTCCGTGCCCGGCGGGACGCGTCAGCCGAGGAGCTGGAGCACGCCCGCGGTCGACTGGTTCGCCTGCGCGAGCATCGCCGTGCCGGCCTGCGCCAGGATGTTCGTGCGCGAGTAGTTCATCATCTCCTTGGCCATGTCGACGTCGCGGATGCGCGACTCGGCCGCCGTCAGGTTCTCGGCCGCGACGTTGATGTTGGAGATCGCGTACTCGAGACGGTTCTGCGTCGCACCCAGGCCCGAGCGCGCCGTCGAGACGGCGGTCAGCGCGGTGTCGAGCGTCTCGATGGCCGCCTGCGCGTTGGCGGCCGTGTCGACGGTCACCGTGGCACCGGGGGTGCCCGTGGTGAAGACGCCCGCGCCCAGGATCGTCGACAGGTTGTTCGTGGTGAGGTCGACGGTGATGGTGTTGCCACCGCCGGCCGAGCCCTCGGCGCCCACTTGGACCGTGAGGTCCGTGGCCGCCGCGGTCAGCAGGTCGATGCCGTTGAAGTTCGTCGAGTCGACGATGCGGCCGAGCTCGTTCGCGAGCTCGTCGATCTCGGACTTGATCGCGGTGCGCGCGTCGTCGTTGTTCGTGTCGTTGGCCGCCTGCACCGACAGGTCACGCATGCGCTGCAGGATCGACTGGGCCTCGCCCAGCGCGCCCTCGGCGGTCTGCACGACCGAGATGCCGTCCTGCGCGTTGCGCGCCGCGACCGCGTAGCCGTTCACCTGGGCCTTGAGGCCCTCGGCGATCGACAGGCCCGCGGCGTCGTCGGCCGCGCGGTTGATCCGCAGACCCGAGGACAGCTTCTCGAGCGACTTGCTCTGGCTGGCCTGGGTGTTGGTGAGGTTCCGGTACGTGTTGAGTGCCGAGACGTTGGTGTTGACGCTGAAGCCCATGAGACGTCCTCCGTGAGACGGGCGGTCGGATGATCCCCCAGCCCATCCGTGGGCCGGTCACCGAGCACTCTCGGCAGCACCGCCCGGTCAGTGGGCGCCGAACCCCGGACGACCTGCCTTTTCACCCGGCGCAGGGCTCAGCCGAGGAGCTGCAGGACGCTCGACGGGGCCTGGTTCGCCTGCGCGAGCATCGCGGTGCCGGCCTGCGCGAGGAGCCCGAGCCGGGCGTCGTCGCGCACCTCCTTCGCGATGTCCGCGTCGCGGATCGCGGACTCGGCGGCCCGCAGGTTCTGAGCCGTCCCGCTCGCGACGTGGGCCGCGCGCTCGAGCCGGTTGATCGTCGCGCCCATGCGCGAGCGCTCCTCGGACACGCGGGCGATGGCCCGGTCGACGGCCTCGACCGCCGCCCGCGACGTCTCGTGCGCCGCGTCCGGGTCGCCGGCTCCCGTGAGGCTCACCGAGAGCGCGCCGGTGCCAGCGACGAGCACCGACGTCACGGCCCACGTCACGCGCGGGAGCTGGACCGCGATCGTCGACGCCGCGTCCCCCTCGGAACCCACCTGGAACGTCACCGTCGGTTCGCTGTGCAGGAGGAGGTCACCGTTGAAGCTCGACTCGTTGTGGGCACGGCTCACCTCCTCGGCGAGCGCTCCCAGCTCGGCCTCGAGCGCCGCACGGGCGTCCGGGCCGTTCGTGTCCGACGCCGCCTGGAGCGCGAGGTCGCGCATGCGGTGCAGGAGGTCGTGGATGCCGTCGAGCGCGCCGTCGGCGGTCTGCAGCATGGCGACGGCGTCCGCCGCGTTGCGCTGCGCCACCGCGCTGCCGTTGGCCTGGGCGCGGAGCCCTTCCGCGGTCGTGAGCCCGGCGCTGTCGTCGGCGGCCTCGTTGATCCGCAGGCCCGAGGCGAGCCGCTCCGCGGACTCGTCCTTCGCGCGGTGGGTCACCGAGAGCTGGCGGTAGCCGGCGTTCGCCGCCACGTTCGTCACGATCGAGAAGCCCACGTTCCCTCATCCCTTCGTCCTCGGCCCGGTCGGGCCGGGTGACCCGGGGCCGACGACGGCCCGTCACGGAACACTGTCGGCTCGCGGGGCGCCGTGGTGGGCGCGCGGCCCGGACGAGCGTGCGCGGACGGGCGGTCGTCAGGAGGCGGCCGGGACGTCCCACGCGCCGCGCCGCGTGGCGCCGCCCGCGACCCGCTCGCCCACCTCGGCGAGGTACTCGCGCCGACGGGCGGACAACGGCGCGGCCACCGCGGGCGGCTCCCGGTCCGGGTAGTGCGCCTGGAGGCCTTCGCGCAGGAGCCGGACGGCCTCGATGCGCGCGTGCGAGACCGTCGAGTGGCCGATGCCGAGCTCCTCGGCGAGCTCGCCCACGCTGCGCCCCACGAAGTAGACCTGCTCGACGATGTAGCGCAGCTGCGACGGCAGGGCGGCGACCGCCTCCCGCACGACGTGCCGCTCCTCGACCGCGAGCACCTGCTCCTCCGGGCCGGGACCGTCGAGCACCACGTGCTCGTAGGTCGCGTCCTCCATGGCGACGATCGAGCGGCCCGCGTCGTCGCGGATGGAGCGCACGTCCGCCACCGAGACGCCCATCGCCTCGGCGAGCTGGGCGTCGGTGGGCTCGCGCCCCAGCGACGCGGTGAGCGCCTGCTCCACCGCCGTCAGCTCCTTGATGCGCTTGCGCGCCGAGCGCGGCGCCCAGTCCTGGGAGCGCAGCTCGTCGGCGAGCGCCCCGACGATGCGACGGCGGGCGTAGGCCCCGAAGGGCACCCCGCGCGAGGGGTCGTAGGTGCCGGCCGCGGTGGTGAGCGCGATCGCACCCACGGACGCGAGGTCCTCGCGCGAGAGGTGGTCCGCGCGAGCGCACAGGTCCGAGACGAGGAAGCCCACGAGGGCGAGGTTGTCCACGACGAGTGCGTTGCGCTCGGAGAGGTTCACGCCGGAGCTCCTTTCTGCTGGGCACGACCTCGGTGCGGCACCGAGGAGGACGCTGTCGGGGCACGCGGCGGCGACCGCGTCTGGTGCCTCCATGCGCGCGGCGCGCAGATCAGTCGCGATCTGCGCCCCACATCGGCCTCCGGGCGGCCGACAGTGCTCACCGAGCGGGCCTGTGCCCGCCGTCGTCGCGCACGGAAGGGAGAGGCACGTTGGGCCCTCAGGAGCTGTCGACCCTGCTGTGGCGAGAGCGCGAGCTGCTCGAGATGCTGCTGTTCAAGCTCGAGGAGGAGCAGCTGCTCCTCACCGCAGGACGCACGCGCTGGCTCGCGCACGCCAACCGTGAGGTCGAGACCGTCATGGAGAAGGTGCGCGAGGCGACGCTGGTGCGCACCGTCGCGTCCGAGTCGGTCGCGACGTCGTGGGGCCTCGAGCCGGACGTGCCCCTGCGCGAGATCGTCGCCGCCGCGCCGTCCGGCGGCCCCTGGCGCGAGATCTTCGAAGGGCACCTCACCGGCCTCACCGAGCTGACGGTGCGCATCAAGACCGTGCGCGACGCCAACACGCAGTTCGTCAACCACGCCGCGCGGTCGACGCAGGAGACGCTCGCGACGCTCGGCGGCGAGGCGCGCACCTACGACGCCACCGGCACCGCCACGTCGCAGTCCGCCGTCGCCCACCTCTTCGACACGGTCCTGTAGGGAGTCGCCCCGTGAGCTCGTTCGCCATCCTCAACACCGCCTTCCGGGGGCTGAGCGCCGCCCAGGCGGGCATGGACGTCACCGGCCAGAACGTGTCCAACGTCAACACGGACGGCTACACGCGCCAGCGCGTCCAGCAGTCCGCCGTGGCGCCGCTCGGCGAGATGGGTCTCGGCCGCCTCGCCCAGCAGACGCGCAACGGCCAGGGCGTGAGCGTCGACGGCGTCGCGCGGCTCGGGGACCTCTTCCTCGAGGCGCGGGTCCGCCAGACCGCGTCGAACGACGGCTATGCGTCGGTGCGCGCCGACGCGTACCGGGCGGTGGAGGACATTCACGGCGAGCCGTCCGACAACGGCCTGTCCGCCGCGCTCCAGTCCTTCTGGGGCGCGTGGCAGGACGTCGCGAACTCGCCGGGCGAGGACGCGCAGGCCTGGGTGGTCATCGAGGAGGCGAACGCGATCGTCGGCCGGCTCGCGGAGGGCCGCGGTCGCGTCGAGACGGCGTGGGACCAGTCGCGGACGACCGCCGGCTCACTCGTCGCGGAGGTCAACACCGCTGCCGACAAGATCGCCGCGCTGAACACCCAGATCCTCAACGCGGCCGGGCAGGGCGGCTCGGTCAACGAGCTCGTCGACCGGCGCAACCAGCTCACGAGCGAGCTGGCCCGTCTCGCCGGGGCCCGGACGAGCGACAACGCGGACGGCACGGTCAACGTGCTCGTCGGCGGCAACTTCCTCGTCGACGGCAACCGCGTGAACGAGGTCCGCCTGGCCGGCTCGGCGTCGCTCGACGGCACCGCCGGCGACCCCGTCCGCCTCGAGTGGGCGCACCGTCCCGGTGCGGCCGTCGCGCTCGAGGGCGGCGAGCTCGCGGGCCACCTCTCGGCGATGGCGCCGGCCACCTCCGGCGGCATCCACGCCCAGGCCGCCGCCGGCTACGACACGCTCGCCACCACGATCGCGAACCAGGTCAACGCGCTGCACGCGACGGCGACCACGCCGTCGGGCGCCCCCGGCGGCAGCTTTTTCACGTTCCAGGCGGGCAAGCCCGCGGCCGCGGGCCTCCAGGTCGCCGTCACCACGCCCGGCGGGGTCGCGACCGCTGCCGCGGGCGGGGGCGCGCTCGACGGCTCCGTCGCCGACGCGATCGCCGGTCTCGGCGTCGCGAACGACGGCCCCGACGCCGCCTGGGCGGCGCACGTCACGCAGCTCGCCGTGCGCTCGGCCTCGGCGACCCAGGACGCGACGCTCGCGACCACGGCGTCGACGGCGGCGTTCAACGACCTGCTGTCGCACTCCGCCGTCTCGCTCGACGAGGAGACGGTGAACCTCATGCAGTACCAGCACGCCTACCAGGGCGCGGCGCGCGTCCTCACCGCCGTCGACGAGATGCTCGACCAGCTCATCAACCGCACCGGCCGCGTCGGCCTGTAACCCGGCCGAACGGCCCGCGAGGGGAGAACCGTGCGCATCACCAACCAGATGCAGTCGTCGTACGTGACGAGGAGCCTGCAGTCCAACCTGGCCCGGATCGCCGAGCTGCAGGAGCAGGGCACCTCGGGACGCAAGCTCACGCGCGCGTCGAGCGACCCGTCGTCCGCGGCCGACGCCCTCGGCGTCCGCAACCAGCTCGCGACGGAGAAGCAGTACGAGCGCAACATCACGAACGGCGAGGGCTGGCTCGCGACGCTCGACACGACCCTCACGACCGTGACGGACGTCGTCCAGCGCGTGCGCGACCTCGTGCTCCAGGGCGCGTCCGACACCGCGTCGGACGACGCCCGCGAGGCGATCGCCTCGGAGATCGTCGAGCTGCGCGACGAGCTGATGCGCCAGTCCAACGCGACGTACCTCGGCCGCACCGTGTTCGCGGGCACGTCCGACGAGGGCGTCGCCTTCCGCGACGACTACACCTTCACGGGCGGCGCCGGGACGGGCGTCGAGCGGCGCATCGGTACCGACACGACCGTCCGCGTGGACATCGACGGCCCCGCCGTCTTCGGCGAGGGCGCCACCTCGGTGTTCGCGCTGCTGGACACCGTGGCGGCCGACCTGCGGGCCGGCACGGGGAGCGGCGGCCACCTCGCCGCCGTCGACGCGCGTCTCGACGCCGTCCTGACGCAGCACACCACCGTGGGTGCCCGGCAGAAGCAGCTGGAGCGCGCCGCGGACACCAACCTCGGGTCCCAGGTCGGCCTGGAGTCCCACCGCGCGTCCCTCGAGGACGCCGACATCGCCGAGCTGGCCATCGACCTGCAGCTCAAGCAGGTCGCCTACCAGGCGACCCTGAGCATCGGCGCGAGCCTTCTGCAGCCCTCTCTCCTGGACTACATCCGCTGATGACCACCATCACCTTCGTGACCCCGCCCCCGGGCCTCGACGCCCGACGCTACGAGCTGCTCGCCGAGACCGACGAGGGCGTCTACACGCTCGCCGCGCTCGACGCCCCGGGCGTCGAGATGCTCGTGCTCGACCCGAGCCGCTGGGTGCCGGACTACGCGCCCGCCATCCCCGCGGCCGACCTCGAGCGCATCGGCGCGGACGAGGAAGACCCCGTGCTGCTCGTCGTGGCGAGCGCCCGTGGCGGCTCCGTGAGCGTCAACCTCGTGGCTCCCGTCCTCGTGCACCCCGGGACGGGTGCCGCGATCCAGACGATCCTCGAGGGCCAGGACCTCGACCTGCGCCGGACCCTCGTCCCCGCCTGATCCACCTACCCCTCTCCGCACCTCCTCCCCGGGCACCCGGCGAGGACGCGGACACGAAAAGAACGGCTCGCCTCGTGACCACGAGGCGAGCCGTTCTCGTACGGGCGGTCAGCGCAGGACGACGGTCAGCGCTCCCCCGCCGTAGCCGGCGATCTCGACCGAGGCGTCGACCCGACGGCCGGTGCTGCGCAGGAACGACACCGGCCCGCCCGGCAGGGCGCCGCGGGTCGAGTCGAACACCTCGGCGAGCTTGAGGTGGGGCGCGCCCTCGGCGTTGAACAGCGCCGCGGTGACGTTGAGGACCTCCCCCACGTTCTCGAGCAGGACGTCGCTCAGCGCACCGTCGGCGACGGCGTCCTTCGCCGGGGCGGGCGGCATGAGGCCGATGGCGGCGCCCAGGTAGGCGCCGAGGGAGACGTCGACGGCGACGACCGCCTCCACCTGCGCGCGGTTGCTCACGTAGGTGGCGACGATCACGCCGGGCTTCGTCTCGGGCGTCATGAGGTCGTTGACGCGCTCGACCGTGCAGTCACGGCCGACCAGGCCCCCGTACAGGTCGCGCAGCTCCTTGAGCTGGGGCAGGGGCGTCGCGGTGATCACAGGAGTGCTCCTCCGGGTGGGCGGGTGGGGCGGGTGGGTCAGCGGAAGTGCGGCCGCAGGGCCGTCTCGAACGTGTCGGCGTCGAACGGCTTCGCGATGAGGAACAGCGCGCCCTCGGCGTCGGCGAGCTCGCGCATCTGCGGGGAGCCCTCCGACGTGACGAACCCGAACGGGACCGTCGAGCCGGCGGCGCGCAGCGAGCGCAGGACGTCGATGCCGTTCATCTCCGGCATGTTCCAGTCGGACAGCACCAGGTCGGGGTTCTCGGCCTGGGCCATGGCGAGCGCCTCCGCGCCGTCTCCGGCCTGGACGACGTCCCAGGCGCTGAAGCCGGCCTGACGCAGGGTACGGACGACGATCTGCCGCATGACACGGCTGTCGTCGGCGACGAGGACCTTCACAGCTCTTCTCCGTTCTTCGGGGTCCACAGGGAGATGACGAGGGGGTCGCCGCGCCAGAGCAGCGGCTGCTCGTGGTCGGCGGGGCGCGAGGCCGTCGGGCCGGTGACGTCGACGACGGGCAGGGTCAGCGAGGACCCCTCGGGCAGCATCCCCTTGAGGTTGCCGCCCACGACGTTCGCCACCTCGCCGAGGGCGTCCTCGACGTCCTCGAGGGACACGTCCTCGTCGGGGGTCATCTGGAGCAGGGCGCGGGCGAGACGGTCCGCCGTGGCGCGGGGCGTGACGACGAGCGCGCGGTAGTGCGCCGGGCCGACGATGTCGACCCAGGCGTGGACCGGGTCGACCATCGGCACGGTGATGGCGTCCGCGGGCGTGAGCAGGCCTGGCTCGCCGTCGATCATCGCCGTGAACAGGTCCTGGGTGATCGGGACGACGCTCTCCGCGAGCGTGACGTGGGTGTCGATCATGCGAGTTCCTTCGTCGGTAGGAGCCCGAGCATGTCGAGCTTCGCCATGAGGGCGTCGGGGGTGAACGGCTTGATGAGGTACTCGTGGGCACCGGCAGCCAGGGCGCGCACGATCTGGCCCTGCTCCGACTCGGTGGTGACCATCATGAGCGTGAGGTCGCGCCACTCGCGGTTCGCGCGGACGGCCTGCACGAACTCCAGCCCGTCCATGACCGGCATGTTCCAGTCGACGCAGGCGAGGTCGAACCTCTCCCCCGCCTCGAGCTGGTCGAGCGCCTCGCGGCCGTCGGCCGCCTGGGCGGTCTCGAAGCCGAGATCGTGCAGTGTCGTGGCGACGATGCGACGCATGACACGGGCGTCGTCGATGATCAGCGCTCTCATGAGCTGCCTCCTCGGAGTCGGTATATGGAGCCCTGCGTCACGTCGACCCGGTCCCACGAGGGGTCCACGCCGACGGTGGTCTCGGCGGCTCCCAGGACGAGGAAGCCACCAGGGCGCACCCGACGACGGAGCCGGGCGAGGATCGACTGCTTGGTGGGCAGGTCGAAGTAGATGAGGACGTTGCGCAGGAACACGACGTCGAACTGGCCGGCGCCGGGCGGCGGGTCGAGCAGGTTGTGCTGCTGGAACGTGATGCTCCGGCGCAGCCCGGCGTCGACCTCCCACTCGGCTCCGACGCGCGTGAAGTTGCCGACCAGCATCGGGGCGGGCAGGCCCCGGTTGACCTCGAGCTGGCTGTACCGTCCCGTGCGGGCGCGGTCGACGACCTGGGCGTTGATGTCGGTCGCGAGGATGCGGAACCGCGGCACCTTCTCCTCGCGCAGGACCATGGCGATGCTGTAGGGCTCCTGGCCCGTGGAGCACGCGGCCGACCACACGGACAGGTCGGCGCCGGCGCACGCGGGGACGATGACGCGACGGAGCGCCGTGAACGGCGACGTGTCGCGGAACCAGGACGTCTCGTTGGTCGTCATCGCCTCGACGACACGCACGATCTCGGTCGCCGTCCCGCCGCGCACGTACCGCTGCACGTAGCTGTCGACGGCGTCGGGGCCCTGGAGCCCCTTCTCGCGGGCGAGCGGGCCCAGCCGGGACTCGACGAGGTACTCCTTGCCGGGCGTGAGCTGGATCGCGCTGTGCTTGCGGACGAGGTCGCTCACGTACGAGAAGGACTGGGTGGATACGGTCATGCGTGCGCTCCTTCCGTCGCGGACACCACGGCGCGCGTGATCTCGCCGAGCGGCAGCACCTGGTGGGCGTGGCCGGCGGTCGTCACGGCGCCGGGCATGCCCCAGACGACGGACGACCGCTCGTCCTGCGCGATGACGTGCCCGCCGGCGCGGGCGATCTCGCCGGAGCCGTCCCGGCCGTCCGACCCCATCCCCGTGAGGACGAGGGCCAGCAGGTCGCCTCCCAGCACCCGCACCGCGGACCGGAAGAGCACGTCGACGGCGGGGCGCGTGAAGTTCACGGGCGGTCCGTCGGTGAGCCGGGTGACGAGGCTCGTGCCCTCGCGGACGACCTCGAGGTGGCGGCCACCGGGCGCGAGGTAGGCGTGCCCCGCACGCAGCACCTCTCCCCCGGCCGCCTCGACGACGCGCGTCGCCCCCTCCCGGTCGAGCCGCTCGGCGAGCTGGCGCGTGAAGACGGGCGGCATGTGCTGGACGAGCAGCATCGGCACGGGCAGCGGCGCGCGCAGGCCCGCGAGGACCTGGCGCAGCGCCTCGGGCCCGCCCGTGGACGAGCCCACCACGAGGGCGCGGACCGGGCGCACGGGAGCCGCGCGTCCGCCGGCTCGGGCCGCACCCGCCGAGGACGGGGGCGCCGCCGGCGCCCCCGTCGCCCGGAGCGCGCGCGGCACGAGCGCCTTGATCTTGGGCACGAGCTCGAGCCCGACGCGCTCGAGCGCCGTCTGCACCGAGCCGGCACCGCTGGGCTTGGTGACGTAGTCCGTCGCGCCCGCCGTCAGGGCGTCGAGGGTGGCCGAGGCGCCACGCTCCGTCAGCGTGGAGAACATGATGACGGGCATCCGGCGACCCGCGGCGCGCAGGGCGCGCACCGTCTCGATGCCGTTCATCGTCGGCATCTCGATGTCGAGCGTGACCACGTCGGGGTCGAGCTGCTCGACCTTCGACAGGGCGAGACGGCCGTCCGCCGCCGTGCCGACGACGGTGATGTCGGCGTCGCGGTCGAGGGTCTGCGACACGAGGCGCCGGATGACGACGGAGTCGTCGACCACGAGGACACGGATCATCCTCGGCCTCCTTCGGTGCGGGGCACGGCGCTCGGGCGCACCGTGCGGGGGGTGGGGAGCGTGCTGGTCACGGTCGGGACGGTCAGAGCCGGAACCGGGAGACCTGCGCGCGCAGCTGCTCGGAGACGTGGGCGAGCTCGCCGACGGCGGAGCTCATCTGCTCCATCGTGCGGGCGTTCTCCTGCGCCCCGGACGCGATCCCGGTGATGTTCCCCGCGATCTCGCTGGCGCCCGTGGCGGACTCCTGCACGCCGCGCGACATCTCGTTCGTCGTCGCGCTCTGCTCCTCGACCGCCGAGGCGATCGTCAGCTGGTAGTCGTTGATCTGCCCGATGATCTGCGTGATCTCGGCGATCGCGCCGACGGCGCCCTCGGTGTCTCCCTGGATGGCCTCGACGCGGCGCGCGATGTCCTCGGTCGCCTTCGCCGTCTCCTGCGCGAGCTCCTTGACCTCGCTCGCCACGACCGCGAAGCCCTTGCCGGCCTCACCGGCCCGTGCCGCCTCGATCGTCGCGTTCAGCGCCAGCAGGTTGGTCTGCTCCGCGATCGAGGTGATGACCTTGATGACGTTGCCGATCTCCTGCGAGGACGTGCCGAGCTGCCGCACCGTCTCGTTGGTGACGGCGGCCTGCTCGGTGGCCGCGTTCGCGACCTTCGCCGCCTCGTTCGAGTTCTGCGCGATCTCCCGGATCGACGCACCCATCTGCTCCGCACCCGCAGCCACCGTCTGCACGTTCTGCGACACCTGCTCCGCCGCCGACGCCACGACGCCGGCCTGCACGGCGGTCTCGTCCGAGCTCGCCGAGGACTGCGTCGCCATCCCGCCCAGCGCCCCGGCGGCGTCCGCCACCGTCTGCGCCGACTCGACCGTGCCCGCGATGAGCTCCCGCAGGTTCGCCTGGGTGCGCTCGAGGTCCACGGCGAGGCGCCCGATCTCGTCGCGGCCGGTGACGCCGGACGGCACGGTCAGGTCGCCGTCGCCCACGGCCGACAGCGACGTCGAGACGGCGGTGATCCGTCGGACGATGCCGCGCGCGGCGACGTAGGACAGGACGGTCGCCGCGAGGGCGCCCGCCACCGCGACGAGCACCGTCAGGAGGAACGACCGCGCGGCGACCTCGTCGGTCTCGGCCGCGAGCTCGGCCGCCTGGACGCCCTGCGAGGCTGTCTCGACCTGCATGGCCTCCATCACGTCCGTCGTCAGCGGGCGGATCGTGAAGTTGAAGTGCGACGCGAAGCCCGCCATGTCGCCCGAGTCCGCGAGGGGGAACAGCACGCCCTCCGCCGCGGCGTAGTACGCGTCGAGCGCGGCGACCATCGTGTCGACGTCGGCCTGGCTCACCGCGTTCTCGCGGTACGCCTCGATCTGCGAGTCCAGGTCGACCTTGCGCTCGACCAGCTCGTCGACCAGCGTGGCCCGGGTCTCCGCGTCGGCGATGCCGTACTGGATGACGCGTGCGCGGTCACCCTGGTAGGCGCGCTGGATCTCGGTGAGCTGCTGCAGCGGCGTGACGTTCCCGCTGTACATCGCGGCGGCGTCGGCCCGCAGCTGCGACATCGAGCCGAGCGCGACCGCGGTGATGACCCCGGTGACGGCGACCATCACGAGCACCGACGTGAGGATCTTGAAGAGCACCGGACGGTCGGCCCACAGACGCCGCCCGCCGTCGTCCTGCGACGGCGTCCGCTCCTCCTCGGCCCGGCGGCCTCCCCCGGGTGCGCCGCCCCCGGTCCCCGCCGCGGTGGGGGGGAACGTGCTGGACGACGCGGTGGCGTACCCCTGCGCGTGCGGCGGGTCCATCAGCTGAGTCACGTGAGATTCCTTCTCCCTGGTCCGGTCGACCCCCTGCGGGTCTCCGTGCACCGCCCGCCGGCCCTCCTGGCCGGGGGCGGGTCGATCAGTAGGCGAACTGCGACGCCCGGGCGCGCAGCTCGGTCGACATGCGCGCGAGCTCGGTGACGGAGGCCCGGATCTCCCCGAGGACCTCGGCGGTGGTCGTCGTGGCGGTCGCGATGCCGGTCATGCTCCCGGCGATCTCGCTGGCGCCCGTGGCGGACTCCTGCACGCCGCGCGACATCTCGTTCGTCGTCGCGGTCTGCTCCTCGACCGCCGAGGCGATCGTCAGCTGGTAGTCGTTGATCTGCCCGATGATGTCCGCGATCTCCCCGATCGCGTCCACCGCGCTCGCCGTGTCGCCCTGGATCGCCTCGACCCGGCGCGCGATGTCCTCGGTCGCCTTCGCCGTCTCCTGCGCCAGCTCCTTGACCTCGGACGCCACCACCGCGAAGCCCTTCCCGGCCTCACCCGCACGCGCCGCCTCGATCGTCGCGTTCAGCGCCAGCAGGTTCGTCTGCTCCGCGATCGAGGTGATCACCTTGATCACGTCACCGATCTCCTGCGACGACGTCCCCAGCTTCTGCACCGTCTCGTTCGTCGCCGCCGCACGATCGGTCGCCTTGTTCGCGACCTTCGCCGCCTCGTTCGAGTTCTGCGCGATCTCCCGGATCGACGCACCCATCTGCTCCGCACCCGCAGCCACCGTCTGCACGTTCTGCGACACCTGCTCCGCCGCCGACGCCACCACGCCCGACTGCGCCGACGACTGCTCCGTGGTCGCGACCAGCTGGGTGGTGGAGGCAGCCAGCTGCTCCGCGCTCGACGCGACCGCGGCGGTCACCTCGTTCACACTGCCGATCGTGGCCCGCAGCGAGGCGATCGAGCCGGCGAGGCTGTCGGTCATGCGGCCGAGCTCGTCCTGCGAGTCCGCCTCCGGGCGCACGGTGAGGTCGCCCGCACCGAGCGCGTCGACCGCCGAGCCGATGATGCGCACGTTGCGCATGATGCGGCGCACGACCACGATGGCGAGCCCGAACCCGACGGCGAGGCCCGCGACGAGGATGATGAGGATGAGCCGCTGCGTGCTGGCCGCGAGCTGGGCGACGTCCTCGTTCGCCTCGGCGGCCGCCGCGGCCTGCAGCTCGGTGAGCGCCGTGAGCGAGTCGTTGACGATGTCGGACATCGGCTGCATCGTCTCGTCGTAGTAGCGCTCGATGACGGCACGGTCCCCGCTGCGCACGACGCCGAGCCACTCGCCCCGGACCGTCGCGTTGTAGTCCGTGACCGCGGCCACGGCCGCGTCGACCGCCGCCGGGTCGGCCGCGACGGGACGCAGCGAGTCGAGAAGGTCCGTCGCGTCCGTCGCGAAGGTGTCGATCTCCGCGACCGTGGGGTCGAGCCGGTCGGGAGACAGCAGGCCCATCGCGGCGGTACGGGCCCGTGCGCCCTGGTACATGCGGTGGGCGGCGGCGAAGTCGACCATCGGCGCGACGCGCTCCCGGTACACCTGTGCCTGCTCGTCGGCGAGGGCGTTCACCTGGCCGGCTCCGATGACGCCGATGGCCGCGGCGGCGATCGCCATCACGCCGACGGCGGAGACGACCTTGGTGCGGATCGACAGGTCGCGCAGGCGACGTGTGCGGGTACGGGTGCTCATGACGGTGTCCTTCGGTCAGTACTGCGTGGAGGTCCTTCGGTGGGTTGCTGCGTGGTCCCGGGAGCGCTGGGCTCCGAGGTCGGGCGGCGGCCGGCGGTGGGGGCCGCGGGCCGCCGCCCTGGTCGGGGAAGCGCTCGCGATCAGTACGCGAACTGCGCGGCCCGGGCGCGGAGCTCGGCGGACATGCGCGCGAGCTCGGCGACGGCCCCGTTGATCTGGTCGAGCGCCGCGGTGTTGGACGACGCGGCGGTCGCGATGCCGGTGATCGTGTCCGCGATCTCGCTCGCGCCCGTGGCCGACTCCTGCACACCGCGCGACATCTCGTTCGTCGTCGCGGTCTGCTCCTCGACCGCCGAGGCGATCGTCAGCTGGTAGTCGTTGATCTGCCCGATGATGTCCGCGATCTCCCCGATCGCGTCCACCGCGCTCGCCGTGTCGCCCTGGATCGCCTCGACCCGGCGCGCGATGTCCTCGGTCGCCTTCGCCGTCTCCTGCGCCAGCTCCTTGACCTCGGACGCCACCACCGCGAAGCCCTTCCCGGCCTCACCCGCACGCGCCGCCTCGATCGTCGCGTTCAGCGCCAGCAGGTTCGTCTGCTCCGCGATCGAGGTGATCACCTTGATCACGTCACCGATCTCCTGCGACGACGTCCCCAGCTTCTGCACCGTCTCGTTCGTCGCCGCCGCACGATCGGTCGCCTTGTTCGCGACCTTCGCCGCCTCGTTCGAGTTCTGCGCGATCTCCCGGATCGACGCACCCATCTGCTCCGCACCCGCAGCCACCGTCTGCACGTTCTGCGACACCTGCTCCGCCGCCGACGCCACGGCGCCGGAGCGGGACGCGGTCTGCTCGGAGCTCTCCGAGAACTGGTGGCTCGTGGCCGACAGCTGCTCGGCCGCCGCGGCGACCGCCTCCGACGTGCCGGCGACCTCGCCGATGATGCCGCGCAGGTTCGTCTGCGCCGCCGTGAGCGCCGCGGCCATCTGCCCGAGCTCGTCACGGCTGTCCACGTCCGCGGGCACCGTCAGGTCCCCCGCCGCCAGCGCACCGATCGAGCGCTGCACCGTGCCCGCCGAGCGCCGGATGGTGTTCGCCACCCGCACGCCGAGCAGCAGGGAGAGCACCAGCCCGCCCGCGGCGAGCGCGATCATGATGAGGTCGGTCCGTGCCGCCTCGTCCGCCGCCTCGCCGGCGACGGTCCCGAGGTACTCGTACACGCCCGCGCTGGACGCACCGAGCGCGGCCCGGTAGTTGGCGATGATCTCGTCGTTCTCCGCCTGGACGTCCGCGGGCACCCCGCCCGCGTCGATGGCGGGCATGAGGGACGCGTCGCGGAAGGCGACCCACTCGGCCCACCGGGCCTTGAACTCGTTCCAGTTCGGCTCGTCGACGCCCGCGGCCTCGAGCACCGCGTCGATCGCCGTGATCTGGTCCGCCACGAGGCCGTCGGTCGCGTCCATCTGCGCGACCACCTTGGCGCGGGCCTCGCCCTCGACCAGCGGGTACTGGTAGGTGAGGCGCCACGCCTCCTGCGAGTGGTGGTCGACGAGCGCGTTGCTGCGCAGGAGCGAGTTCGCCACGTCGGTGACGGACTGGGTGCTCGCCGCGACGGAGTGCAGGCTCTTCAGCGCGAACCCGACGACGAGGACGAGGACGGCGGCGAGCACGCCGACCGCCACGAGGATCTTCGTGCGGATCGACAGGTCCGCGAAGCGGCGGCGACGGCGAGGGGCCGTGCGGGGGGTCGTCTCGTAGGTGGACATAGGGGTACTCCTTGGGAACGGGAAAGACTGCGGAAGAGGGGGTGGGGCGCTGCTCAGGACGCCGCGGCGTCGACGTCGAGCGCGAGCAGCAGCCGCTGGGGCAGCTTGTACGCCCCGAGGATCACGGCCTGCAGCTCCTCGGTGAGCGTCTGCGGCGGTGCCTCGAACTGCTCGGCGTCGACCTCGAGGACGTCGCCGATCTGGTCGACGAGCAGGCTCACGGTCTCGTCGCCGACGAAGACGACGACCATCATCTGGTCGTCGCCCCGGGCGGGCATGCCCAGCCGGCGCCGGAGGTCGACCGACAGCACGACCTGCCCGCGGAGGTTGACGAGACCGGCGACGTCGTCGGGTGCCAGCGGGACCCGCGTGCGCGTCCCGCCGGGGAGCACCTCCTGCACGCGGTCGACCGGGATGCCGCACAGGCGGTCGTCGAGCGTGAACGTCACGAGCTGGGTGGTCATCGGGCACCTGCCAGGGTCAGGCCGGAACCGGCCAGCGGGTCGTTGAGGTCGTCGAACCCGGCGCCACCCGTCTCGACGTCGTCGAAGAAGTCCGGGTCGGCGGCCTGGACCGCGCTGCGGACGTCGAGCAGCTCGGTGACGCGGTCCTTGAGGACCGTCGAGCCGAGGAGCCCGTGGTCGTCGATGTCGCTGTGCCGACGGGCGTCGTCCTCGACGATGTCGACGATCTCCGTGACGGCCATCGCGATGCTGCGCCCCGCACGGGTGTAGACCACGACGTCGATCTCGTCGGCGGGCAGTCCGCCGCCGGCACCGAGGAGCTGGTCGAGGCGCACGAGCGGCAGCAGCGCACCGCGGTACTGGAGCACCTCCCGCGCACCGACCCGCTCGATGGTGTCGGTCCGGATGCGCTCCAGCCGCGTCACCGCCTCCAGCGGGATCGCGACGCGGCGGTCCCCCGCCCCGACGACGAGGGTCTGCTCGCTGAGCACGACCTCGTCCGCGGTGTCCTGGACGTGCGCCCGGGCGAGGCTCGCGGCCTCCGCCGACAGCACGCGCCGCGCGATCGCCTGGAGGTCAAGGATGAGCGCCACGCCGCCGTCCCCGAGGACCGTGGCCCCGGAGTACATGCCGATCTGCTTGAGGCGGCTGGCGATCGCCTTGACGACGATCTCCTCCATGTTGAGGACCCGGTCGACGATGACGCCGAAGCGCTGCTCGTCGGCCTCGACGACGGCGATCACGCGGCCCTCGTCCTCCTGCTCCAGCCCGAGCACCTCGGCGAGCGAGATGAGCGGGAGCAGCGTGCCGCGCAGGCGGAAGACCGGGGCGGTGCCGACGTGCTCGATCTCGCCGTGCTGGTCGCCCAGCGCCACGAGCTCGAGGAGGCTCACCTGCGGGATCGCGTAGACGGAACCGCAGCAGGTCACCGTGAGCGCCGGCATGATCGCCAGCGTCAGCGGGATCCGCATGCGCCACGTCGTGCCGGTGCCGACCACGGACTCGACGTCGACCGAGCCGCCGATGGCCTCGATGTTCGTGCGCACGACGTCCATGCCGACGCCGCGGCCCGACACGTTGGTCACCTTGGCGGCGGTCGAGAACCCGGGCAGGAAGAGCAGGTCGAGCAGCTCGGGGGGCGACATGGCCGCGACGTCGGCCGCGGTGCGCAGCCCCTTGGAGACCGCGGCCCGGCCGACCTTGTCGTGGTCGATGCCGGCGCCGTCGTCGGAGATCTCGACGACGACCTGGCCGTTCGAGTGGTACGCGCGCAGCGTCACGAGACCCTGGGCGCGCTTGCCGGCGGCGACGCGCACGTCGGGCGGCTCGATCCCGTGGTCGACGGCGTTGCGCACCAGGTGCGTCAGCGGGTCCTTCACGGCCTCGAGCAGCGAGCGGTCGAGCTCGGTGTCCCCGCCGACCATCTCGATGCGCACGTCGCGCCCGAGCATCTTCGCGAGGTCGCGCACGACGCGCGGCATCTTCGACCACAGGTGCTCGATCGGCTGCATGCGCGTCTTCATGACGCCCTCCTGCAGCTCCGAGGCGATGAGGCTCAGGCGCTGGGCGGACCGCTTGGTGTCCTGGTCCTCGCCCTCGCCCGCGATGCGGTCGATCTGGTTGCGCACCAGCACGAGCTCGCCGACCTGGCGCATGAGGGTGTCGAGCAGGTCGACGTCCACGCGGATCGAGCCCTCGGCGGCGTTGCGCTGGTGCGTCTCGGTCTCCTCGGCGCGCGGCGCCGTCGAGCCCGGAGGCACGGTAGGTGCCGGTGGCACAGCTGCCGCGGGCACGGGCTCCGGTGCGACCTCGACCGGCACCTCGGTCGACGGCACCGCTGCCGTCGCGTCGGCGGGGGCCGCGTCGGCGGCGGCCGCCGGTGCCGCCTCGACCGCGTCCGGCGTCTCGTCCGGCGTCCCGTCCGGCGTCCCGTCCGGAACGGGTCCGACGGACGGTGCCGACGTGCCGTCCTGGACCGCGACGATCTGCTGCACCATCGGCTCGACGTCGAGGTCGTCCCCCGACCCCGACTCGACCCGGGCCAGGATCGCCCGCAGCGTGTCGACCAGCGCGAGCAGGACGTCCGCCGTGGGCTGGTCCATCTCCCGCTTGCCGTCGCGCAGCTCGGACAGGAGCGACTCGCCCACGTGGGACACGCGCTCCAGGTTGCCGAACCCGAGGAATCCGCTCGTGCCCTTGATCGTGTGCACCGTGCGGAAGATGCTGCTCAGCAGCGTGCGCGACGTCGGGTCGCTCTCGAGCGCCACGAGGTCCTGGTCGAGCTGGTCGAGGTTCTCGTAGGACTCCACCAGGAATTCGTGAACGATCTCGTCCATCTCGTCCAACGCAACCCTCCCCCTTGCCATCACTGGCATCATGTCCGTCGCCGGCTCCGGCGAGCGGTCCGGAGCTCCCTCCTGGTGCTCCGGCGACCGCCCGCCTTGCGGGGGCGATCACCGGGGACTGTCGGCGGGGCGGTGGGGTTCGTGGTGGGGTCGAGCGGGTGGTTTCCGGGGCCTACGCGCCGTTCTCCGAGGCGCCCCAGGAGACGGCGTACCCGCTCGCGTCGAGGGTCTTCTCGTGGGTGCGGAAGTGCTCCGCGCACAGCAGGAGCTCGCCGTGGTCGCCGACGCGCACGTGGACGCAGGCCCACGCGCCGCAGGCGTCGCAGCGGTGCTGCCAGGCGGGACGGACCGGCGCGGCGGGAGCCCTGTCCCCGGCGCGTGCGGCACCTGACGCGACGGTCGGGCAGACGAGGTCGACGACCTCCCAGGGGCGCCGCAGCGCCTTCACGCGGCGGTGGCCTTCTGCGCCGCGCGGTTGACCAGGCCCGCGGCCTCGGTCCGGGTCATGCCCTGCACCACGAGCTCGTCGACGAGGGACGCGATCTGCTCGTGCACGTCGACCGGCGTCAGCGGCTTCCCGGACCTCCGGCGCGCGAGCTCCTTGGTGAGCGGTGCGCAGCGCTCCGCGACGGTCTTCGCCCGCGTACGTGCGGGGATGGCGGGGCCCATGGGGTCTCCTTCCGTGGCCTCGTCCGACGAGGCCCTCGACGTTCGGTGTCCCTATGCAGACGGAGCGCCCCTCTCCCGGCGCGGACGGCGGGGAGAGGGGCGCTCCGTGGGCGGTGCGGGAGGGCGCTACACGGCCTGCTGGACGGCGTCCGACCGCTTGGCGCTCGTGCTCTGGCGCGCGTCGGCGACGAGCTCCGCGAGCGTGCCGCGCACCTGCGCGGGCGTGCGCCCGAGCGGGGTCCCCGGCAGCGCCGCGGCCGCGGCCAGGGTCCGCAGGTACCGCACGGAGTCACGCGTCGACTCGCCGGTCCCGCGGTCGGGGTCCCAGGCGGAGCGCGCCTCGTGCTCGTGCTCGAGGAAGACGGCGGTGAGGTCCGTGACCCAGGCCCCGTCGAGCTTGCAGCCGGCGACGGCGCGCTTGACGGCGACGCGCGTGCGGGACACGGCGGGACGGCCCGGCCGGGCACGGTCGGCGAGGACGTCGCGGACGAGCAGGTCGGCGATCTTCGCGCCGTACTCGTGCTCGGCGACCGTCTCGAGCTGGGTCTCGTCGAACGCGGCCCACAGCCGGCCGATCGCCTCGGCGCGGCGGCACCGCTGCGGGTCGAACCGGTCGACGACGGAGCGCAGGGCGAGCCCGGCGTCCTCCTCGACCCAGGTCAGCATGCGGGCGCGCACGTCGGGGTCGAGCGGACGTGCGAGCTCGGGCAGGTCGAAGGCGTCGCGGATGGCGGACGCGTCGATGTGGGTGCGCAGCACGCCGCGCTGGCGCGCCGCGGCGCTGCCGTGCGCGTCGTAGAGCCGGTCGAGCCGCTCGTTGCGGCCCGCGTCGAGCACCTCCGCGGCCGGGTCGGGCACGACGGGCAGCTCGTGGACCAGTCCCGCCAGGCGCCCCTCGGCGTCGATCGTGCCCTCGAGGAGCTCGGTGGAGACGATCTGCCCGACCTTGCGCGCCGAGCGGACGCTGCGCAGGAGCGTACGGTGCATGAGCGTGTAGTCGCCGAGCGCCTGGCGGATGGAACCGGCCGCGCTCGCGCCGTCGGCGAACACCTCGAGGTCGAAGAACTTCGTGCCGTTGCGGCCGGTGGAGTCGCCCTCCGCCCCGTCGACGCTGGGCAGGTCGAGGATCTTGCGCGTGTAGAAGTCCACCGCGGCCTCGACCATGTCGTCGTGCAGGAAGCGCGCGATGTTGTGCCGGTGGCAGTAGCGCAGCGTCTCCGACCGGACGATGCCGGTCCGGAACGTCGCCTCGTAGATCCTCATGCGGGCCTCGCGCTCGGCGAGGGTCCCCGCGCGCACGCGCAGCGCGAGCTCCGTGGTCGTCCGGTCGAGCTCGTCGCTCGCACGGTCGTGCAGCGGGCGGACCACGGCGTTGTCGGTGGCGGCGGACACGATCTCCATGCCAAGCGTGTGTGCGGCTGAATCACGAAAATCGGCCGCTCGCGACCGGAGAATACTGTGACGTCGGTCACACCAGCGCGTGGTCCCGCGGCCGGCCGGGCGTCGCGCAGCGGAGCAGGCTGGTCACCGCGGGAACGGCATAGGCCCGTCCGACACGACAATGACGGCACCAGGAGAAAGGGCGATCCGTGGAGCACAGGCGCCGCACGCTCGACGTCGGGCCGGGAGAGCATCTCCTGCTGCCCACGTCGGCGCTCGACACGGTCGAGCGGCTGCAGATGTGGCGCGCCTTCACGGGCCTGGCCGAGGACGAGGTGCTGCTCTCGCCCCTGTCGGCCACCCCGCTCCCGATGCCCTGGACCGTACCAGCAGGGCACCGGCGCTGGCCGGCGCTGCGACCCGAGGCGATGTGGCACCCGCTCCTGTGGCTGCCGGGTCGGCTGCGGGCGCCGAGCATCCTGCGCGACCCGGTGACCGGCGAGGCGTGGGGCGAGACGTACGACGAGTGGACGCTGCGCGTGGTCCTCGAGCTGTCCGAGTCGAGCCCCGTCGTCATCGAGGACCGTCGCTGGGTGCTCCTGCACGACCACGCCCACGGGCGGTTCGTGCGCCCGGCCGGGCCTGAGGACGACAGCCTCGTGCCGCTGTTCGACGCCCGGACCGGTACGTGGCTCGACGTCCTGTCCACGGTCGGCCTGGACGTCGACGACCCGCACGACCTCGACCGCGTCACGGCCTGGCTCGCGGGGGCGGACGACGACGCCCTGGACTCCGTCGACCTCGACCGGTACCTGCGGGCGCAGGACCGCGACCCGACGTGGGCCCTCGACCGCGCCCACCGGCCGCTCGCGGGCGCGGACGGGACGCGGACCTACGTGGAGGACCTACGGGACGCGTCGTCGGCGCTCGTCGCGCGCGAGCTGTCCGACCGGGCGGCGGAGCTCGCGGACGCGCACCTGCCGGCGCACGAGCTGGGCCGCCGGGCGGGCACGCTCGCGCGGGTCGCGTCCACGTTGCTGTCACCCCACGACGACGTCGCCGAGGACCTCGGGCTCGCGCTCGGCCTCGTCACCGCGAGCGCCGAGCGGGCGTCGACGCCGGCGCGGGCGCTCGGGGCCGTGGCCGACCTGCGGGCGCTGCTCGGCTCGGTCGTGGAGACCGCCGCCGTCGGGCTCGACCGTGTCGCGCTGCGCGTGGAGATCGAGACGGCCGAGGTGCTCGGTCAGGTCGCGACGCTCTCGGGGCCCGCAGCGCTCTGAGGGCACTCCTGCGGGTGGGCACTCCCCCGGTGCGGCGCGCCGCTCGCCCGCCCGCTCACGCGTCGTCGGGCGCGTGCTTCTCGAGGAACGCGTAGACCTCGGTCGCGTCGACGCCGGGGAAGGCGCCGCTCGGCAGCGCCGAGAGCACGTGCTGGTGCATGCGGGCGCTCGGCCACGCGGCGTCCTGCCAGCGGGCGGCGGCCTCGGCGGCAGGGCGCCGGCAGCACGCCTCGTCGGGGCAGCCGGACTGCCGCCGGACCGTCGTGCCGCGGCCGCGGAACCACTTCGCCGAGGCGAACGGCACCCCGACGGCGAGCGCGAACTGCCCCGTCGCCGTCGTCCCCGTCTGGGTCGAGCACCAGTACGTGCCCGCCGGGGTGTCGGTGTACTGGTAGGACTCCGTCGCGCGGTCGCGCCGCGCGAGCGCCTCGCGCACGGCCCAGCGCCGGCACACCATCTGGCCCTCGATGGCGCCGGTCACGTCGGCGGGCAGGGGCAGGCCGTCGTTCGCGTAGCCGCGGAACAGCGCGCCGTCGTCCCCGACGCGCAGGAAGTGCAGCGGGATGCCGAGGTGCACCGTCGCGAGGTTCGTGAACCGCTGCGCCGCGGCCTCGTGCGTCACGCCGAACGCGTCGCGCAGGTCCTCGACGGCGAGGTCCTTCTCGCGCTTGCGCCGCTCGAGGAAGTCGACGGCGGCGGACTGCGGGATGAGGCAGCACGCCGCGAAGTACGTGATCTCGACGCGCTGACGCAGGAACTCCGCGTAGGAGCGCGGTCGCTCGTGCCCGAGCACGCGGTGCGCGATCGCCTGCAGCGCGAGCGAGCGCAGCCCGTGGCCGCCCGGGATCGAGGCCGGCGGCAGGTAGATACGGCCGTGCCGCAGGTCGGTCACGGTGCGCGCGGAGTGCGGCAGGTCGTCGACGTGCCAGATCGTGAACCCGAGCTGCTCGGCCATGCGCGACACCGTCCGGTGCGTGAGCGCACCGACCGTGTACCCGGCCTTGCGGGCCATCGACTCCGCGAGCTCCTCGATCTCCGGGTAGTGGTTGTCGCGGGCCTGGCGCTCGAGGCGCAGCTCGGTGTTGGCCCGCCGCGCCTCCTCCGGCGTCGCGATCGCCTCGGTCGCACGCCGCTGGAGCTCGGTGTGCAGGCCGACGAGGTTCTCGAGCACCGGCAGCGGCAGCTTCTGGCCTGCCCGCACGGACGGCAGCCCGAGGGAGGCGAACAGCGGGCCGCGCTGCGCGCGGTCCAGCGCGATCTCCAGCGCGGCGCGGCGCGACGGCGGCTCGTCGGTGAGCAGGTCCGGCACCGGCACGTCGAGCGCGCGGGCGATCTGCTGCAGGAGCGACAGGCGCGGCTCGCGACGGCCGTTCTCCACCATGGACAGCAGGCTCGGCGCGGTCCCGACGGCTTCGCCGAGCGCGTCGAGGGTGAGGCCGCGCGCGGTGCGGAAGTGCCGCACGCGGCGGCCCAACGTGATGAGGTCCGCGTGGTCCGCGGGCCTGTCCTCGTCGGGGACCGACGTCGTCCGGGGCGCCATCGCTTCACGGTACGTCAAGAAGCGCGATTCTTCACGGCTCCTACGGTGGAAAGGCGGTCTCGGCGCCACGAGGCTGGAAAGGGCCGGACCACCTCGGCCCGACCGCTCGCCCACCACCCGCAGGGAGACCGACCCATGACCGCGACCGCGAACCCCCGCCGTACCCGCCACGCCGCGCTGCTCGACGACGTCGAGACCGAGCTCGCGGAGCACGTCGCTGCGCCGGCGGGCGGTGGCCGAGCCGCAACCGACCGTCGCCCCCAGGACGCGCGCGCCTGGGTGGACGACGTCGCGGCGCTGACCGAGCCGGACGAGGTCGTGTGGTGCGACGGCTCGGCCGAGGAGAAGCAGCGCCTGGTCCGGCTCATGGTCGAGGCCGGCACGCTCCTCCCTCTCGACCCCGAGAAGCGCCCGGGCAGCTACCTCGCCCGGTCGGACCCGGGCGACGTCGCCCGCGTCGAGTCGCGCACGTTCATCTGCTCGCGCGAGGAGGCCGACGCCGGCCCGACGAACAACTGGCGCGAGCCCGAGGCGATGCGCGCCGAGCTGCGCGACGTGTTCGCCGGCTCGATGCGCGGCCGGACGATGTACGTCGTCCCGTTCTCGATGGGCCCGGTGGGCGGGCCCCTCTCGCAGGTCGGCGTCCAGGTCACGGACTCGCCGTACGTCGTCGTGAGCATGGGGGTCATGACGCGCGTCGGCCGCGAGGTCGTGGACCTCGTCGACGCCGGGGAGCCGTTCGTCCCGGCCGTGCACTCGGTCGGGATGCCGCTCGTCGTCGGTCGGGGCACCGAGGCCACGCGCGTGGACGACGTCGCATGGCCCTGCAACGAGACGAAGTACGTCGCGCACTTCCCCGAGACCCGCGAGATCTGGTCGTACGGGTCGGGCTACGGCGGCAACGCGCTGCTCGGCAAGAAGTGCTTCGCGCTGCGGATCGCGTCCGCCATGGCGCGCGACGAGGGCTGGCTCGCCGAGCACATGCTCGTGATCCGGGTGACGTCGCCCGAGGGTCGCCGCTACCACCTCGCCGCCGCGTTCCCGTCGGCGTGCGGCAAGACCAACCTCGCGATGCTGCGCCCCACGCTCCCCGGCTGGACGGTCGAGACGATCGGCGACGACATCGCGTGGCTGCGCACCGGGCCCGACGGGCGCCTGCGCGCCATCAACCCGGAGGCGGGCTTCTTCGGCGTCGCGCCGGGAACGGGCCCGGACACGAACCCGGCGGCCGTCGAGACGTTCGCGCGGGACACGATCTTCACCAACGTCGCGCTGACCGACGACGGCGACGTCTGGTGGGAGGGGCTGACCTCCGAACCGCCGAGCCACCTGGTCGACTGGACCGGTCGGGACTGGACGCCGGCCGACGGCGCGGCCGGCCGCCCGGCCGCGCACCCGAACTCGCGCTTCACCGTCGCCGCCGCGCAGTGCCCGACCATCGCCGACACGTGGGAGGACCCCGACGGCGTGCCGATCGACGCGATCGTCTTCGGCGGGCGCCGGGCGTCGAACGTGCCGCTCGTCGCACAGGCGTACGGGTGGGAGCACGGGGTGCTCATGGGCGCCACGGTCTCGTCGGAGCGGACCGCCGCGGCCGAGGGCACCGTCGGCGAGCTGCGTCGCGACCCTTTCGCCATGCTGCCGTTCTGCGGCTACAACATGGCCGACCACTGGGCGCACTGGCTGCGCGTCGGCGCGTCGATCGAGCCGGACGAGCGGCCCAAGATCTTCCAGGTGAACTGGTTCCGCAAGGACGCGGACGGTCGGTTCCTGTGGCCCGGGTTCGGCGAGAACGTGCGGGTGCTCGCGTGGATCGCCGCGCAGGTCGACCGCGCGCACGGCGTGCGGACCGACTGCGGCGCGGTGAAGAGCGCCGTCGGCCTCCTGCCGGCCCCTGGCTCGCTGCGCACCGACGGGCTCGACCTGCCCGACGGCGCGCTCGACGCCCTCTTCGAGGTCGCCCCCGAGCCGTGGCTCGCGGAGACCGCGCTGACCGCGGAGTTCTTCGACACGTTCGGCGACCGGGTGCCGAACGCGCTGCGGGACCAGCTCGCCCGGCTGCGCGAGCGGCTCGGGGCCTGACCGGGCGACGGCCGACCCTTGTGGACGGTTCCCGCGCGTCACTAGGGTCCACGTCATGGTCGAGCGCCGCCGCTGGCAGGCCGAGGCCGGACGGCTCGGCAACGCCGACCCGTCCGACCCGACCGGCTGGTTCGAGAAGCTCTGGTCCGCCGCCGGGCGCGGCGACGTCGCCGTGCCGTGGGACCACGACGACCCGCACCCGGTGCTGGCCGCGTGGCTCGACGACCGCGGCCTCTCCCCCGCCGGCCGGACCGCCGTCGTGGTGGGGTGCGGGCTGGGTGCCGACGCCGAGCACCTGTCCCGGCTCGGATGGGCGACGACGGCGTTCGACGTCTCGCCCTCCGCGGTCGCTGCGGCGCGCGCCCGTCACCCCGGCTCGGCGGTCACCTACGCCGTCGCGGACCTGCTGCACCTGCCGCCCGCGTGGCGCGGCGGGTTCGACCTGGTCGTCGAGATCTACACCGTGCAGGCGGTGAACCGCAGCGTGCGCGGGGAGCTCACCGCCGGGGTGCGCTCGCTCGTGGCGCCGGGCGGGACCCTGCTCGTGCTCCAGTCCGTGGCCCACGAGGACGACGAGGACGGCCCGCCCTGGCTCCTGACCCGGGCGGAGATCGACGCCTTCGCCGCGGACGGGCTGTCGGCCGTGTCGGTCGACGAGCTCGCGTTCGAGGACCCTCCCGGCCGCCGCGGGCTCTGGCGCGCGGAGCTCCACCGCGCCTGACCCTCGGGCGTCGTCGTCAGCCGCCGAGGATGTTGTTGGCGGTCGCGGTCCCGAGGAGTCCGAGCGGCACGGTCGCCGCGAGGGCGAGCGGGACCAGCCACCGCTGGCGGGGGCTGCGGGCGAGCGCGACCGCGCAGACCACGCCGACCGCGCACATGATGGCGCCGGAGGCGCCCTGCCACGGGAACATCTGCCAGCGCATCAGGCCCTCGCTCACGAGCACGCCGCCGAGCAGGGCGACGCCCGTGACCTGGCGCCAGGCGACGTCGGACCGCCACCACGCGCCGGCGAGGCCGAAGACCGCGCCACCGACGAGCGCGCCGCCGAGCCAGAACGCGAGGATGCGGGCGTCCGAGGGCACGTCGTGCAGCGTGCGCGCGCCGTAGTAGCCGGCCATCAGCATCGTCTCCGCGCCGACGCCGAGCGCGACCGCCGCCACCGGCCGGCGCACGAGGGCGCCGGCGGCGAACGCGACCGCGACCCACGCGGCGACCGAGTTGGCCCACATGGCCCACGGGTCGACGAGCACCCCCTGCAGCCACTCGGTGAGCACGCCGAGGGCCAGCGCCGCGGCGAGCACGGCCGCGGCCCGCCCGAGCGGCACGCGGGCGGGCACGGGGGCGGGGACGGGAGCGAGCACCGGGGCGGGGCGTGCGGCCGGAGCGGTCCGGCGGGGCGAGGTCGCGGTCACGACACCCAGCGAACACCGCCGGGCCGTGCGCCGGCGTCCTCCCCGGGACGGGTTCGGTGTCCTCCTCCAGGTGGACGGCACGGTCGTGCCCGGACCACCGCGGAGCTCTCTCGCCGACGATGTCGATCCGTCCCTTACCTGTTCGACCTGTGGGTGAGAGGGTCGGAGGACCGACCCGCCGACACGGGAGACGAACCATGAAGTACATGCTCATCATGCGCAGCACCGACGAGGCCGCCGCAGTGTTCGAGAACGTCTCGTTCGACGAGATGCTCGACGCGATGGGGCGCTTCAACGACGAGCTGATCCGCGCGGGCGTCCTCCTCGCCGCCGAGGGACTGGAGGACGCGAGCAAGGGCGTGGTGGTCGACTTCTCGTCCGAGACGCCCGTGGTCACCGACGGCCCGTACGGCGAGACCAAGGAGCTGTTCGGGGGCTACTACGTGCTCGACGTCGCGTCGCAGGAGGAGGCGGTCGAGTGGGCCAAGCGCATGCCGATGACGGTCCCGGGCACCAAGATCGAGATCCGCCGCGTGCCGACGATCGACGAGTTCCCGCAGGACAACGAGTGGATCCGCAAGGAGAAGGCGTGGCGGGAGTCGACGGGCCAGCTGTGAGCGCGCCCCCGCGGGCCGCGCGCGCCGGCCGGGCGGGAGAGCCCGGCCGCCGCGCCGTCGAGGCGGTGTGGCGCATCGAGTCCGCCCGCGTCGTGGGGGCCCTCGCCCGGTACACGGGCGACGTCGCGCTCGCGGAGGACGTCGCGCAGGAGGCTCTCGCGGAGGCGCTCGTGGCCTGGCCGCGCGACGGCGTCCCCGCCAGCCCTGCCGGCTGGCTGCTCGCCGTGGGGCGCCGGCGCGCGATCGACGCGTTCCGGCGGCGCGCCGCGCTCGACGAGCGGTACGCCGCCCTCGCCCGCGGCCTGGACGACGGCGGCACCGCGGCGGGCGCGACGTCGGGCACGTCGTCCGGCACGGGCGACGCCGACATCCTGTGGGACCCCGACCGGGTCGACGACGACGTGCTCGCCCTCGTGCTCGTCGCGTGCCACCCGGTGCTCTCGCGCGAGGCGCAGGTCGCCCTGACGCTGCGCGTCGTGGCCGGCCTGTCCAGCGACGAGATCGCGCGAGCGTTCCTCGTGCCGACCGCGACCGTCCAGGCCCGGATCACGCGGGCCAAGAAGACGCTCGCCGCCGCGGGCGTCCCGTTCGCCGTCCCCCCGCGCGAGGAGCGCCCCGAGCGCCTCGGCGGCGTGCTCGCCGTGCTGTACGTGATCTTCACGGAGGGCTCGACCGCGACGTCGGGCGACGAGTGGCTGCGCCCCGACCTCGCGCACGAGGCGCTGCGGCTCGCGCGCGTGCTCGTCGGGCTCGTCCCCGACGAGCCGGAGGCGCACGCGCTCCTCGCGCTGCTCGAGCTCACCGCGGCGCGCTTCCCCGCCCGCACCGGCCCCGACGGCGAGCCCGTCCTGCTCGCGGACCAGGACCGGCGCCGGTGGGACCGGTCCGCGGTCCGGCGCGGTCGTGCGGCGCTCGCCCGGGCCGACGCCCACGGTCGCGGCCGGGGTGCGTACGGGCTCCAGGCGGCGATCGCGGAGTGCCACGCCGTCGCGCCGTCCGTCGCGGAGACCGACTGGGAGCGCGTGGTGCTGCTCTACGAGGCGCTCGGCCGCGTCGCGCCGTCCCCCGTGGTCGACCTCAACCGCGCGGTGGCCGTCGCGATGGCGCAAGGGCCGCAGGAGGCGCTGGACATCGTCGACGAGCTCGTGGCGGCCGACCGCCTGTCCGGGTTCCACCTGCTGCCGAGCGTGCGCGCCGAGCTGCTCGGCCGGCTCGGCCGGGTCGACGAGGCGCGCGCGGAGTACGACCTCGCCGTGCGCCTGTGCCCGAACCCGCGCGAGCGCGACCTGCTGCGGCGCAAGTCCGCGGCCCTGCGGCCCTGAGGCTCAGTCCGCGGCGCTGTACGACCTCCCGGGCCAGTACGCCCACTCCTCGAAGTGCGACACGCGACCGTCGGGAGCGAACCGCAGGAGCCACAGGTCGCGGTACTCCTGCTCGCGCGGCGCGGTGTAGCGCACCTCGAGCCGGACGACGGCGGAGTCCGCCTCGACGGCCACCGGCTCCCCTGTCGCGGTGAACGACGCGTCCTCGTCCACGGTCCAGAAGCCGCGGATCGCGTCGTGCCCGTGCAGCGGCTCCTCGTCGTACGGCGAGCGGAGGTACGTCGCGTCCTCGGTGAAGAGCCGTGCCACCGCGTCCGGGTCGCTCGCGCGCCACGCCGACACGTACGCCCCCACCCACGCCATGACCTCGTCGCGCGTCATCGCAGGGCCTCCGTGCGGTCCACGAGGTCCGAGCTCGGGACGCCGTGCTCGTACCCCTGCGTCCACGCGCCGTCCCGGCGCCGGTTCGTGTGCTCGAGCCACGTGCTCAGCGCGGCGACCGTCGAGATGCCGCAGCGCGGGCGCCCGTCCGGGAGTGCCGGGGCGTCGTCGCGACCGGTGAGCTGCAGGTCCTGCGTGGCCATGACCTGCTTGCGCACGACGCGGCCGGTGGCGTCGCGTCGTGTGTCCGTGCCGCGCCCGTCGTCCGCGACGGAGACCGACCCGTCGTCGTGGACGGTGACGACGGCGGTGCCCCGCGCGCCGCGGCTCTCAGCCTCCTCGTCGGCGTAGGCGAGGACCTCGAGGACGAGGTGCTCGAGGCCGACCGGCGCCGCCCCGGCGTCCTGGCGCACCTGGTCGAGGTGCCCGTGGTCGACGTCGCGCGCCCCGTCGTGCGTCGTGCTGACCCGGTCCCGCGGATCGCTCGCCATGCACCGACACTACCGACTCGGGCGCGGACGCGGTGGGAGAGAATCGATGCCGTGAACCTCCCACCCGACCCCGCCGCGGACTGGCGCCCGCACGTCGCCGACCCGGCCGACCGCCCGGCGTCGGCCCTGCCGCACGTCGTGTTCTTCGAGCCGCGCATCCCCGGGAACACCGGCAACGCGATCCGCCTCGCCGCGGTGACCGGGTCGCGCCTGCACCTCGTGGAGCCGCTCGGCTTCGACCTCGACGAGCCGAAGCTCCGCCGGGCCGGCCTCGACTACCACGACCTCGCCGCCGTGGAGGTGCACGCCGACCTCGATGCCGCGCTCGCGACGCTGCCCGGGCGGGTCTTCGCGTTCACCACGCGCGCGACGACGTCGTACACCGACGTCGCCTACCGCCCCGACGACGTCCTGCTCTTCGGCCCCGAGCCCACCGGGCTGCCGGACGAGGTCCTCGCCCACGCGCGCGTGACGGACCAGCTGAAGATCCCCATGCTTGCCGGCCGGCGCTCGCTCAACCTCACGAACGCGGCGTCGATCGCGGTCTACGAGACGTGGCGGCAGGCGGGGTTCGCAGGCGGCGCCTGAGCCGCCCCTCCCGGACGGCCGGCCGCGCGACGACGGCCTTCCGCGCGCGAGAACGGGGTTGGTGGGGGGCAGCCGGGGGGGGCCGCCACCACCCCC